>JACKPC010000006.1:300000-399756 GCA_024233835.1 Leptospiraceae bacterium | reverse complement strand
ATATGGTGTTCTCCCCCGGTGACTACGTAGTAGGAAATCTTTTCCTTGACCATATCTTTATCCTTTTTCGGGGGAGATGGTTTTGAATCTTCACTGTTGAATTCAGCCTGAGCTTCTTTCGTCCCGCGCTTGCCCTCTGGCCGGGAAACCCACCTTTCCTCGAAAGCTCTTTCTAAGTTCTCCTGGAACACATAGTTTCTCTCAGGAGAAAACCAGAACCTATTTGATTTATCCGAGTCTTGTCTATATTGACTAACTTCTATCTCTTCTTTATTATAATATTTAGAGGATATCTTATTTCCCTTGTCATCGTACCTGTAGACATAGCGTGCGATGCCGGAACTATCCTCTTTTAGCTTTTCGTCTTTATCGTAATATTCTTCGAGAGTCCTGTTTCCCTTCTCATCGCACCGGTAGACATATCGTGCGATGCCAATACGATTCTCTTTGAGCTTTCCGTCTTTACCGTAATACTCTTGGATAGCATAGCATTCATAACTTTTTTTCCCTGCTTTCAAACAATTCTTATCGTATTTATAAACTTTGCGTGCGATGCCTTGCCAATCACCTTTCAGCTTTTCCCGGGCAATCTTTTTGTCTTTTGTAATATAATATTCCTCTAATTCGAGACATTCCCGTTTCCCGGATAAATGATTTTCATGTTTGTATTGGCTCCATTCCTTATAATGGGAATCAAAACCTCCCCTGCGTTGTTGTTCTTTTTCCAGACAGGCTTTATTATATTTATATACATAGCGGGCGATTCCTTCGGCTGCCGGTTTTAAGTTCTCCTGTTTATCATAGAAAGTTTTACTTAGAAGCATCCCCTTTGGATTTACAGTATAATCGTATTTATAGGCAATATTTGAGATTCCTAATTCATCTGTCGCTCGCTCCGAATTCTCATTCAAATAAGAAACGAGTAGGGGGTTGCCGTAGGAATCATAGGCATAGACCGACCTCGCTATTCCAAATTTATTGGGCTTTAGTTCTCGCGAAGCATTATAGTATTCTTCTAAGGTTTTATTGGACAGCAAATCAAAGTTTTGTACGATGCGGGAAATGCCTTCCTTATCCTCTAAGGGTCTCGGAATAAACACTCCCTCCGGTGATTTATCGAATTTTCCCTGGTATTCGTTTAAGATGGGATTGCCGTTAAAGTCAAATTCCAGCCTCTGATAGAGTATTCCCGACTGCTTATCCTTCTCTTCTGTAAAAACAGCGTTTCGGATAAGACCGGATTCATCCGCATGATACACGCGTTTTATCTCCCAGCCTTTTTCGGTCTTCTTCACTCCATGCACAAATTCTAATTCACCTTCTGCGTTAAATTGCTTCGAGACAAATTTGTCTGTGCCGTGCTCGTAGATCATATAGGAGATGCCATCGAGGTTGTTAGGCAGAATTTCTCCTCCCTCGGTGATGCTGTGAAAGGAAAGTCTCTGCATACGGTTCTGGCCATCGAGTAATATTTTCGCATCAATGGCAAGTCCCACCGAATTCCGGAACTTTCTCGACTCTACCCGGAAAGTTTTATCGGGTCTTCCCACAGCAATCAGAAAATCTCCCGTCAAATCTCCCTTGAAGTAAGGAATCTGCTCGTGCCTATCCTTTGTGTTCCGGGTATAGAACTTCATCTTCTCTTCCACGTAGGTCTTGAGGTCATTAAAGGTCACGTATTCTCCGCCTCTGTCCTGTACCTCACCGGAAATACCCTTTATCAGAAAGTGCGTAAATACTCCACCACCCAGATCCGGGTCTTCATAAGAATAGCCCCCGGGATTGGTGCCCACCAGCACTCCCACACCCTGACCTTCCTTCACACTTTTGGGCAAGAAGTCAGCTGAGAAAGACTTCCCTCCACCGGCCTTGCCGGCTCGAAGAGTTTCCCGGCAGGCATCTAAAAAAACCATGGTCTGTCGCACATCTTTCAGAGTGGCTTTTTCTATGATTTCTTTTGTTACGTTTAAAACATTCTGGGGAGTATCTGAGGCGCTTACCCATAAGCGCATCTAAGGGGGCTACTACGTTTTCATTGTTTATCTCGAAGCCGTGACCGGAGAAGTAGAAGAGAAAGACCTCCGGTCGTTTGTCTACGAGTGTCTTAAAAGCCCGGAGGATATTTTCCTTCGTGGGTTTCAAAGAAGCATCACTTTGGCCTAAATCGTCGTTCAAAACGATTACATTTCCTTCACCGAATTTTCCTACCTGTTTCAGGACTTCCGAAAACTGCCTTGCATCACTCGCACCGAACTTGAGAGGAGATAGCCCGCTCATTTTGGGATAAGCACTCACTCCAACTACAAGGGCCACCCGAACCGACTCGTTCCAGACACCTAATTTCTTTGCCGGCACGATGGCCATGCCCTTCGCATTGGTCTCAAAAGGTTTATAGGTGAAGGTTTTGGGCTTTTCTTCCTTTGTGCTTTGATTGGAAATATCTTTCTTTTCAGGAGAAGCAAAAAGAGAAAGGCAAAGGAAGAGTAAAAGGAGAAGTTTGACTTTCATGAGAATACATTAAAGTTAAAAGTTAGTTTTTCAAGTAAAAAACGAGTTTTCATTCCTGTTACTTTGAACATACATTTTTTTCTTTACAGACCCGGCATAGGGTATAGTCTATTTTTGGAGGATTTTTATGTCCGAGTTAGCCGTTACACACTTAACCTTATATAAACATGGAATCGGTTTTATCCGAAGAAAAGGAAATTTTACCGGGAAACGATTATCCTTGCGTTTTAAAACGGAAGAGATAGATGATATTTTAAAAAGTATTCATATCAAAGATTTTCAGGCCGGAGCTAAAATTTATGGAATTGAATACGATACTCCCGGAAATACAGGAGAGGAGATTAAAAAAACAGGATTCCAGGTGAGTCAGAATGCCGGTATACAGGCAATCTTTAACGGTCTTACGGGAAAGCGGATTGAAGTTCTTCTAAAAGATGGAAAAGAATTGAAAGGAGTTTTTGCCGGCTGGCAATATCCTGCAAGTGGAAGTCCTGAAGATGAATTACTTTCTATTTTAGACGATAATGGTTCTTTAATTTTCTTTTCTTTGAGAAATGTAGAGAAAGTAAACCATATTGAAACTGATAAACAAAAAGACCTTGCCTATTTTTTAGAAAATATAAATAAAAGTGAAAAGGAAAAAGAGATTCTTTTGAGACTTTCTGAAGGAGAACACAGGCTATCCATCTCCTATGTGGCCCCGGCACCGAGTTGGAAAATGTGTTATCGAATTGAAATCCCGGATGAAGTAGAAATTAAACAATTTCGAATATATGGATTTTGTATTATTGAAAATACTCTCGAAGAAGACCTTGAGAATGTCGAACTTTCCGTAGTTGCCGGAATGCCCATTTCCTTTATCTATAAGCTGTATCATTCTCATATCCCGGAGAGAATGGTTGTGGAAGAAGAAGATAGAACCATACAGGCTCCTATTGATTTTGAAGGTAGACTGGAGCGAGAAATGGAACCCCCGGAGCCAAAGAAAGCGATGTATCGTACTGCCGGAGTAATGCCTCCTCCTTCCGCTTCTCCTGCGGATTATGCTATTGACGATAGTTTTGAGGAAATGGATGAGGATGAAGTCGGAGCTGGATTAGAAGATTATAGTGTAGATAACTACTCTTCTAATATTAGCGGAAAAGCAAAAGCTGAGTTTTTTGAATTTAAATTTTCAGAACCGGTCAGTATAGGACGAGGAAAGTCTTCTATGGTTCCACTTTTCTCAAAAGAGGGAGAATATAAGAAAGACCTTATTTTCAATTATTCTAAACTTTCGGATAATCCCGTATTTACCCTGCGTTTTGAAAACTTCAGTGGCTTCACCCTTGAGTCGGGACCTGTAACTATTATGGAAGGAAAAGATTATTCCGGGGAAGCGATTATTCGCCTGAGTCCTCCGGAATCGGAAATTATCCTTGCTTATGCCATTGATACAACAGTAAATATTCTAAGAGAAGTTAAGACAATAGAAACTTTTGATTCCATACAGCTTAAAAAACAATACCTGTGTACAAACTATTATGAAGTTTTAGAAACTACTTATACTGCGGAAAACAAGGATTCTAAAGATAAAAAAATTCTTATCGAGCAAACAAGAACAACGGGGATGAAACTCTTTGACAGTCCGGAACCTGAGGAAGAGACTTTAAAGGAATACCGGTTTGGTTTCTCTATACAGAAAAAGTCTAAAGCCAGTTTGAAAATACGTGAGAGAGTTTTACGGGAGAGAAAGGTCTATCTTGATAATCTGGATAAACAGGTTGCTGAGAAACTTTACAAAACAAAGAAATTAGATAAGAGTATATTAGAGATTTTAAAACCCTTATTCACTATTAAATCGGATATTTATGAGCTTGAGAAGAAAATACAGAACCTCGATAAGGAAATCGCTTCTGCTATGAAGTCACAGGATAATGTAAGAAAAAACATTTCCACTCTGAAAGATAGTGGTGAAGAAGGTACTTATAGAAAAGCACAAGTAAAAGAACTTATGCTGGGTGAGGAGAAAATAAAAGAATATGAGAAAGAAAAAGAGTCTATAAAAAAAGAAAAGGATGCCTTACTCATAAAAAAACAAAACTGGTTGAATAATTTGAAGTAGAGATTTAAAACAACAGTGGGTTTTTCCCACTGTTTAGCTCTTTAGAAGATACAGGGTTATGACAATTCCACCAAGGATAATTCGGTAGTAACCGAAAAGGGAAAAGTCGTGTTTTTTAATATAGGCTAAAAACCATTTGATGATCGCGAGGCAAAACACGAAAGAAAAGAAAGTTCCGAATAGGAGAAGAAGGAGGTTTTCTCCGTGAAGGATGTCCCGGTACTTGTATAACTTATATAAGCTTGCAGCAATCAAAACCGGCATAGCAAGAAAGAAAGAATATTCGGCTGAATCTTTTTTGCTGAGTCCGAGAGAGCGAGCTGAAATGATAGTGGCAGCAGAGCGAGACACGCCCGGAATCAGGGCTATACACTGAAAGAGACCGATAAAAGCTGACTGTTTGAGAGTGGGACCTGCGGAATTTTCTATTTCCTCTGTACTTTTGCTGAATAGTTTTTCTGCCAGCAGGATTCCGATTCCACCAATAAGCCAGGCCAGGCCTAAAAGCAAAAGCAAATAAGACTGGGATTTTAAAACGTCGAGATATTTCCGAACTAAGAAACCTATAGCCATGATAGGTAGAGAACCCACAGCAACAGATAGAAGAAAAAATAGACCGGATTTATCTTCTGTTTCCTTTTTTACATATTGAAAGGATAGCAAAACTTTGTTTTTCAGATAAGCGAAGTATAAGACCAGGACAGATAGGATGGCACCACTCTGTATGAAAATGTCGAAGAGATCATCCAGATTGCCTGCATTGTCGCCGAGGCCCCGGAAGGGAAAATAATTAGTAAAAAGATAGAGATGGCCGGTAGAAGATACCGGCAAAAACTCAGTTATGGCTTCTATAATACTTCTGAGAAAGGCATTTAGATAGTTATTCAAGGAAAATAGCCTTACTTTTTCGGTTCGGGTTGTTTAACTTCTGAACCTTCTTTCTTCTCTTCCTTTTTTTCACCGGAAGATTTCATATATTCTTCCAGATCGAATTTTTCATTATGCTTAATGCTTACACTTTCTTTGACTCGTTCAATAATCCGAGGAAGAATTTTCTCAGACTCAGCTCTCTTTAAATAACCTCTTCCAATCATAACACATTTGTCTACTGTCATGGAGGCAAAAGCCTTGTTCTGAGCTCTGAGCTTTTCACACTCGGACATAGCCTGCTCATCGGTAATTTTAATTTTCTTTTCGACCTGTTCCTGAATATACAGTGAAGATATGGTTTGCATTTCCACCTGTTTCAAAATTTTCTTTATGTCCGGGCGGGAAGTAAATCCATTTTTATCGGCTACAATTTTAATCATCATCATTTGCCGGTAGTTGTCATAAAAGTTTTTCTTCTGGAATTGCTGGTTAAGAGCTTTGAATTCATTCGGAACTTCATTTACATCTTTGGAAATGAATTCCAGTAGATTCTTCTTCTCTATGTTTTGCATTCGGCTGAGAGACTCAATAGCCGTTTCGTAAGCAGCATTAAAACTTTTAACGGATATTTTATGGCCGTCTAAGGTTTCGATGACCTGTGAATCATCTTCTTTTTGTTGACAGCTTAAATAAAAAAAACTCAAAGAACTCAGGAGGATCAAGATCACAAATTTCATACTTCTTCCTTTTCAAGACAAAGTATTTAGCTTTCTCTTTCGGTCTATCTTTTTTTTAAACAGGAGACAAACGAAGCACCGATAGCTCGCCTGATTTTCGGAAATCCCTCTAAAAAAGCCATTTAAGAGGTTTTATTCGATTTTTTGAAGAATTTTATATATTTCACTGAGCCTATCTTTTTCTTTTTTGGAGCCGGCTTTATAGCAGAGAATGGTCGGTTCTTTTGGATTAATATAAACCCCTGATTTCCCGGAAACAAGTCCGATAATTTTTTGTGGATCTCCCTTGAAATAAGCCCCTGCCTTAAATCTGAATTCGGAATCAACTTCCGATATGGACTCAAATCCGAGTCTGGAGGCCAGGGTGCGAATTTTTTCCAGAATAATAAAAGTTTTGGCTTCATCCGGGATAGGCCCGAAGCGGTCTTCCATTTCCCCGGCTAATTCGTCTATTTCCTCGGCGGAACTTGTCGCTTCTAACTTCTTATAAAATTCAATTTTTTGTTTTGTATCCTGGATGTACGAATCGGGTATATAAAAATTGGTACTCAAGGTTAAAGCCGTACGAACTTCCACTTCCACTTTCTCGCCTTTCAGTCTTGTAATGGCTTCATTTAACATCTGAACATAAAGATCAAAACCTACTTCCATAATGTCTCCGCTTTGTTCTTTTCCGAGGAGATTTCCGGCACCACGTATCTCCAAATCGCGCATGGCAACTTTAAAACCGGAACCCAATTCCTGGTATTCCTGAATTGTATTAAGCCGTTTTTCTGCCTGTTCGGTTAAGACCCGGTTGGGTGGATAGAATAGATAAGCATAGGCTTTATTACCACCCCGGCCAACACGACCCCGTATCTGGTATAGCTGGGATAGCCCGAAAAGGTCAGCTCGTTTTACTATCATGGTATTTACATTGGGCATGTCTATCCCGGATTCAATAATAGTTGTGGTTACTAACACATCATACTTGCGGCTATTAAAGTCAATCAGGGTCTCTTCTACTTCTTCTTCATTCAACCTGCCGTGCAGAACACCATAAGAAACGTGGGGGAGTAAAGTAGATAAATACCGGGCTTCGTCTTCGATGGTTTCTACCCGGTTATAAAGATAAAACACCTGTCCGCCTCTTTCTAATTCTTTTTCAATAGCCGTTTTTATGATTTCCTCGTTATCTTCCATTACATAGGTTTCTACACTCTGCCGGTTCCGAGGAGGTGTTTCGATAATCGATAGATCTCGAATGCCGGTAAGCGACATGTGTAGGGTTCTGGGTATAGGAGTGGCTGTCATGGTAAGAACATCTACCAGATTTTTCATTTTTTTAATCGCTTCTTTATGATTAACTCCAAATCTTTGTTCTTCATCGATTATAAGAAGTCCTAATTTTTTGGTATTAATGGAATCGGTTAATAGAGCATGGGTTCCTACCAGTAGATCCAGCTCGCCTTTTGAAAAGAGTTCAATAGATCTCTTTACTTCTTTGGGGGAACGAAAACGAGATACCATATCTAAGCGAATAGGAAAATTCTTGAAACGCTCTTTCAAAGTATTATAATGTTGTAAAGCAAGAATTGTAGTAGGCGCAATAAATAAAACCTGTCTCCCTGCCATGATGACTTTAAAAGCGGAGCGAATCGCTACTTCTGTTTTTCCGTATCCCACGTCGCCGCAAACCAATCTATCCATGGGTCTCGGAGATTCGAGGTCGGCTTTTACGGCTTCTATTGCAGAAAGTTGATCCGGGGTTTCTTCGTACTCAAATTCAGCTTCAAATTCTTCCTGCCAGATTGTATCTTTCGGGTACTGAAAACCCTGTAATTTCATCCGGTTGGAATACATAAGCACCAATTCTTCCGCGAGACCATCTACGGCTTCCTGAACCCTTTCTTTTCTCTTTTTCCAGGTGCCTTTTCCTAAGGTATCCAGGGCAGGTCGGTCGGAGCCTCCGATGTATCGCTGAACAAGAGAGATCTGGTCTAAGGGAACAAATAGAGTATCTTTACCTGCATATTCTAACTTTAAAAAATCCCGAATCTTTCCGGAAATAGTAACTTTCTCGATTTTAACAAAACGACCGATACCATGGTTGACATGGACAATATAGTCTCCTTCTTTTAAGTCAATAAAGCTGTCAATGGAGCGGGAATTTTTTTTCTTGAAGCGACTTTTCCGTTTGTAAGCTCTTCCGAATATATCATTATCAGACCAGAAATGTAGTTTTAGATCGGATAAAACAAAACCATTTCTGAGTTCGGATAAAACGAGATTTACTTTGGAGGAAGAGAGGAGTAATTCTATTATCCGGGGTTCTTCATTACCTTCCTGTAAAACTTCGGCACCCTGTTCTGCAAACAGGGATTTTAAACGCTCTGTCTGGGCAGAAAAGGAGGAAGTTAGAACAATCTGCTCTTTTACTTTTATTAATTCTTCTATTTTGGCTCGTACATCCCGTATCTTTCCCCTGAAGGATTCTACCGGTTTAATATCGAGGATGAGTTCGTTTTCTTTCAGACGGGAAGGTTTCAAAAGTCGGTACTGTATACCTTCCTTCTCAATCAAAAAAGATTTGGAATCAGTTAAGTTTAATAGAGATGAAGGGGGAAGGCAGATAATTTCTTCTTTTCTTTTTTCATAGAGACTTTCATATTCTCTTTGAATTTGTTCTGTTCTTTGTAAAACCTCGTCTCTATCTGTATAGAGTATATAAGGTTCCGAATTAAAGTAGGAAAGAAGACTGACCGTATCATAGACGAGAGGAATAAGTTCTTCTTTCAGCCAGTCGTCTTTAATTTCAAACTCAGGGCGTTTTAGCTTTTTATCAAAGGAATTTAGTTTTTGAAAAAAGGTTTCTTTTTCCGTTTCGGAAAGGATAAATTCATCAGCAGGTAAGATTCGGACCTTATTTGTTTTACCGATAGACTTCTGTGTATTCGGGTCAAAATATTTTATTTCTTCAACTGTGTCTCCAAAGAAATCCAATCGAATCGGGTCAGAAAAGTTCGAAGGAAAAATATCGAGTATTCCTCCTTTAACAGAAAACTGACCGAATTGTTCACAAACCTCTTCTCGCTTGTATCCGCTTTCTACAAGTTTTTTAATTAAGTGATTCAAGGAGAAATCTTTATTGGTTTCTATTTCTATAACTTTTCCATGGATAATTTTGGGAGAAGGGACTGTGCGAAGAAGCCCTATGGCTGAAGTAAAAATTAGAGATTTCTTATTATCTAATATATTGGATAATACCTGAATCCTATCCCGTTTTACGGATGGACTTAAGGAACTATAGTCATAAGGAATGACTTCCGGCCCGGGGAAATAGTATACGTATTCATACTTACAAAAAGACAGGGCTTCTCTATATAGAAATTCGGCTTCTGTATTAGTAGGAGCTACAACAAGGAGAGAGGTATTCTCTAAGGAGTGGAAAAGGGCCGAAGATAAAAAGGAAGAGGCAGCCGGGGCAACTCCATAGAATTGGAAAGTTCCGTGTTGCTTATATTTCTGGGGAAATCCTGCTTCTTTAAGCTTTTGACTATATATTTCTACGAAAGAGTTCATGAGCGAAAAAACATATTATCTATGAGACGGACTGAGCCAGCGAAAGCTGCAAGAGCCAGTATAGAATCTCCATTTACTTCCTCAACGGGTTCTAGAGTTTTGGAATCCAAAACTTCTAAGTAGTCAATTTTTATAAGAGGAGACGATAATAAAACTTCAGAGACAATTTCCCGGAACAGTTTTGCATTTCTTTCTCCTTTTAGATATTGTCCTCTTGCAAGTTTGAAAGCTCTTGGAATCAAACCGGCTTCTTTTCTTTCCTGCTCGGAAAGTCTTGCATTCCTTGAACTCATAGCCAATCCATCTTCTTCCCGAACTGTATCTACCGGGATAACTTCTAATGAAAACATAAGACTTCGTGCATATTCAGCTATAATTAAATACTGTTGAAAGTCTTTCTTTCCGAAGAAAACAAAATCGGGTTCAACAAGGTGAAATAGAATGGAAATCACCAGAAGTACCCCCTCGAAGTGTCCTGGCCTGGTAGTAGCACAGAGGTTTTTCATTAGGTGAGGAATTCTAATTTCGAGCTGAGGCTTTGGTTCCGGATAGATTTCAGAAGCTGTGGGGATAAAGACTGCATCCATACCTGCTTCTTTCGCTTTTTTACAGTCTTCTTCTTCGTTTCGGGGATACTTTTCAAAATCTTCCGGATTATTAAATTGGGTCGGATTTACAAAGATAGATGCAATAGATACGTCCGACTTTTTTACAGATTCTTTAAATAGGGTAATATGCCCTTCATGTAAAAAGCCCATAGTCGGCACAAAACCTATGGTCTTTCCTTTTCTTTTCTGATTCTTTATATAGTTTCGTAATTCTTGTCTGGTTCGAAGTATTTCCATAGTAGTATATTATATAGTTCTTAAATATACGGAGGTTCCGTGTTCTTCATCCAATCCTTCCAATTCGGAAAGAACCTTAACATGAGGATATAGATCTTTTAAAGATTCCCGGTTTATCTCTTGATAGGTGACACGTTTTAAAAAGGTATCGACTCCCAAAGAAGAGTAAATTCGGCTTCCACCGGCTGTAGGCAGGATATGATTGGTTCCGCTGATATAGTCTCCCATGGCAACCGGGGAATAAGGACCTAAAAAGACCGAACCGGCATGTTCAACTTTCTCAAAGTCTTTACGATAGTTTCGGGTCATTATTTCTAAGTGTTCGGGGGCATAGAGATTGGAAAACTCTATACATTCTTCTATATTCGGAAATACGAATATTCGACCCTGATCCCGGATGGCTTTCTCTTTCATTTCTTTTCGTTTGGGTCTTCTACTTAAGGCGTCTTCTAAGGCCACAGAAACCTTATGAGCCAGGTCTTCTGAATCGGTTACCAGAATAGCAGGGGAGTCCTCTCCGTGTTCTGCCTGGGATAACATATCACAGGCTATCCACTCAGGTCTTGCCGAATCATCGGCGATAATTAAAACTTCACTGGGGCCTGCCGGGCTTTCAATGCCAATTTGACCGGAACCCGCCAGATACGTTTTGGCTGCCGTCACATAGCGATTGCCCGGGCCCACAACAAATTCGGATTTTTCTACAGTCTCTGTCCCGTAGGCTACGGCTGCTATTGCCTGAGCACCTCCGACTGTATATATAGTGTCTACACCGGCCAGTTTGGCTGCATAGATTAAAGCCGGATGAAATTCTCCTGTTTTGGAGGGTGGCGTAATCAGGTTGATTTTCTTAACACCTGCCACTTTTGCCGGAATCGCTCCCATTAAAATAGAAGAGGGGTAGAGGGCTTTGCCACCGGGTGCATAAATAGCTACAGAATGAATGGGGGTAAATTTGATGCCGAGATGATTTCCGGATATAGTGGTTTCGAGAGTATTACGTAACTGTGCTTTATGAAAACTTGTAATATTCTCATACGCTTTTTGGAAAGCCTGTTGTAGTTCAATAGAAATTTCCGGGTTTTCTTTCTGTGTGGAAATAGTAAAATTTTGGAGTATTACACCATCAAACTTTTCTGTATATTCTCTCAGGGCTTTATCACCCTTTTCTTTTACCGCGGAAAGGATGGGTTTTACCGTTTCAATGGCCTCCTGAAGGTCTTCTCCGGCTCTTTTTAGGACATCCGAATAGCTTTCTCGGTCTGAAATTCGAGTTTTTTGGACTTTTATCGGCATGATTTCCAAGTGTTTTTAAGCACTTGGATTCACAAGTAAATTATTTAAGAGCTTCCCTATTAAAAAAATCTTTTAATTTATCTTTATATTTTTCAAAAAATAAAAGTTCCAGACCGTATCGTTGTACATTCCTTTCTTTTTCACTTGAAGAAATTTTTAAACACATCTCGGAGTATAAGGGTTCAGGAATAGAAGCTTTAAAAGTAGCAATATTTTCGAAAAGTATTTCCTGTAGTTTGAATATAATCAAATATTCTTTGCCACGGGTTTCATATCCGGAAAGCAGAGTAAACAGTTCTTCTGAGTCTTTTTCTATCCATAGGCTCGGGAAACCTGTAACAGGTTCGATAAAATGTTCACCGGGGTGAGGGTTAAATACTTCGCCTGTATCAATCGCTAATAAAAAATTTAATTCCAAATTTCCCCTATCTACCATTTTGTCGTTTAAAAAAAACTGAAATTCATAAGGAGGGAATGCCATATTATCTACGATATTTATAGATGGGAACTTCCAGGCAAATTTATTATAAAAATTATTTCTTAAAATTCCGATTAATTCTATAATCCCTTTTTCTTGTGTTACCAGGGAGATTAAATTGTAGCCAATCTCAAGCCTGAGAGAAGGTGGTTCTGAATTACTTTTTATATCATCCTTTATGGTATTCATAATAGAACTCCTATTCTTTATTTTCCAACTTTCTATAGTATGGTATATTATTCTCTCTATTATGCAATTACTTTTTGACTTAATCATAACTTCCTGGCTATCAGGGGTAGAAAATTGGTCTGGAGTCTAGGTCATGCTTATCTTTTACTTTTTACAATAGCTGTATATTATTATAATATAGCCGGCTTGAATCTTACATTTCCGGTCCGGAAAATACGAAGACCCGCTGCCAAAAAAAACAGGCTTTTATTCTATTTTGTCCGGCTCTTGTTGTATGATTGGGTATCTGTACGCCAGAAAATCTATTTTAGAGGGCAAGATGAAACCCTTATACATAAGACTTTTACTTTTGCTAATTCTCTTCTTCCATATCTCTACTATAGGGGCAAAAGATAGAAAGTTAGAATCTATCTATATATTACCTATCCGGAGTAGCGGTATTCATAAAAGCTTAGAAGCGGAACTTCAATCTATCCTTCGCATTGAGACGATTCAGCTTGTTTCTGAACGTTTTACAATTCTGGATGAAGACTTACAGAGATTATCCGGAGAACGCCTGGCTAAGAAGCAGAGCCTCGGAATCGATGAAGAGAAAGATATACATCCTCTCTTAAAGCATATAGAGCCGGATTACTTTCTTTTCTCAAAACTGTCTATGTCTAATAAGTCTATCCTTTTTTTGAACCTTCGATTAATTAAAAATTCAGGTTCGTCTTATGTACTTCAAAATGAGCTGGTCTTACATTTTCCTGAAAATTTGAAAGAGTTTTATATGGCTCAGGCGATAAAAAAGCTTTTTCAAAAGGATTATCAAACTTCTGAATATTCTATTATCCCCATACCGGAAGCATTGGCTTTATCTTTTATACCTTCTGAAGAGTTATGGAGTTTGGAAGTTCCGAATGAGAATACAAAGATTTCTCAAATCTTACGAATCCTGAAAGAACAAGAAGAAAAAGCTTATGCGGCCTTTCAAGCAAAAGACTATTCTCTATCATTGAAACACTATTCGGTTCTTTTAAATAGTATTCAGGAAAAGCTGAGAACGGAAGAAAAAAATAAAATCTTAGATTATACAAATCATCTAAAACAAAATTTTCAGATTGTTTATACATATTATCTTCGAGCACGTTTAGACGAGTTGGATAAAAACTTGCAAAAAGGAAAGTCCGATAAAGAAGATACATTGCAGTCCCGTCTTACATCTTATTCCAAACTTTTAGAAGAATACCGGATGTATTCTTTTTATCTAAATTCTTTGGAAATAGAAAAGAAGCTTAAAGATAGGGTTGTATATTATAAATTGCTTCTTTATCAGAAAAAAGAGAAGTTAGCCGATACTCTGTATTACCATAAAAATTTTTTAGAATCTTTAAAAGCCTATCTGGACATAGAACAGGAAATCAGACAGGATAAAGATCTACCTCCTTCGTATCAAAATTCTATTCAAAAGAAAATTACGAATGTAAAGAAAACGGCTACTTTCTTTTTAAAGAATGGAGTTAGAACATATTGTGATAACGCAGAAAACATTAATCTGAAATTGCAAATCCAGGGAAGTATAGGTGCAGAAGATAAGTCTCGTTTAGAAGCCGAATTGGAGGAGTCCCTGGTGCTGGCAGAGAGAAGGATGAAAGAAAATCAGGAGTTCCTGACAGAAGATATTCGAGAATATTATAATAGTACGATTGAGCTGGTAAACAGGGACAGACAAAAGCGAGTCGGAAATGTTTATTTATCTTCCGAAGAAGAAGAACAAAAACGAATGCGATTTTATAAGCGAATGGATTATTTTTTACCCGGTATAGGTCAGGGTTTATATGGTAAGAGACAGGGTTTCTGGACAACTGCTCTTTTTGTAGGTTCCCTATACGGTCTGTCTATTATGGAAAGACAATATTACAGCTATAGAAGAGACTATAAGCGGACAAATAGTCTATATGCCTACCTGGCCTATCAGGATATAGCCAATAGTACAGTGTATTCTACGTATTCGAAAGAGGCTTTGACCGGCATACGAAATAAAGCAGAGACTCTGAGTGTGTATCATGCCTATCTTTTACTTTTTGCAATCGGTGTCTATTCTTATAATTTAGTAGACTTGAATCATACCTTTCCGGAAAACATAAAGAAGCAGACTTTTTCTCTGGAACGAGATGTACATACATTTGCGAATACCGGTTTTACGGAAAGTTATACAATAAGATATAGTTATCATTTTTAAGGAAATACTTATGAAATGGATTTTTCTTTTTTCATTGTTTTATTTCTCCTGCTTGAATATGGAGCCTTTTCAAACGGAAAGTTATGCAGGGCTTATTTCTGCCTTGAGGCCTCTAACACTCAATACAGGGGAGGGGGGATATAAGATTTGTGAGGGCGACATTTGCTTTGGAGCCATGCAGATTTATGATTATTCCTCAAGTTTATATACAACACTGGGTAATGGAGATGGTTTTGTGAATCCATCAGAGGAAATTCGTTTAGATATATCTCTCAGTAATAATACAAAAAACAAGCTGGAAGGTCTTGTTGGAACTTTATATTCGGATAGTGCCTTTGCGAGTATCGATGCCCTGCATAGTACAAAGATTCTCGGAAGCCTAATTCCTATAAATTATTGGACTTCTTCTAATAAAACACCCTATTATGCTTCCTTCGGAAATTATCATTATAGTTCGGAACTTAATTATAGCTTTAATCCTTTACTCGTCTTGAATCCAGACAAGGAAAATACATTTAAAGTAAAAATATCGAGTCTTGTAGCAGATGGAACTTATCTTCCTTTTCGCTTAGAGCTAAAAGATCTGAAGGGTAAAACTTATACTTTTTCTTTCTACTTGAAAACCTGTTCGGAATCCGGACTTGTAATCGGAGGTTTTGTTTATTATCGTTCTTCCGGAAATCGCTATGTATCTGATATTTTAAATCTTTATGATAAAGAAAGTGCAGAACCTATAGGTACCAGAGGTAATGGAGATGGAAAATGGCAGGCGGGAGAAATCGTTCGTATTAACCCCGGAATCAAGAATCTATCTAAAACAGTTAAAAGTATAGCTCAGGTAAAACTGGGTGTCGAAAACCCCGCTGTGAAAATTGATCCTCCGTCGTTTATCAACTACCCGGAATTGTATTCGGGTAAAACCGGGTATCTGAATAATTCCAGCCTGGCAGGGAGCAGTAATTCGTTTCGAATCCATCCGGGAGATGAGATCTTATCAGGAAGCAAGCTCATTTTCCATCTTATCCTGACGGATTCAGAAAATACTGAGTATGAGGATATTTTTGAAGCGGATATTTTTTAGGAAATATGGATATTTACTAATGTATTTCTTGAATCTGTAATCTTGAAAGTGAATTGGATGCTTTGGCTAAATCTTTCCATCGATTTCTATCAAGATTAGGTAGTTTCACCTATTGACAATCATCCGTTTTATTCTTATGATTAGTCAAAGCAGAGAAAGATGTTTTCTAAACCCAAAATTTTCTTAATCGATGATCATAGTATTTTTTTACTGGGCTTGCAGAAGTTAATTCTGGAAGGGAAAATAAGCAATTATGTGAAAATCTATGATGATGAACAAGAATTTCTTTTTGATCTTACGCACTGAAAGTAAAAGATTAAGCTAAATCTATGATTGTACGACAATAAAGAAGTGGAACAAGGTGAGATTTTTGATTTATATGTAGATTATTTTTTATCCAGCTTTGGTCAGGTGACAGCAACCGGACTTTCGGCCATCACAGATGGACTCATTTCACATTATAAGATAACAAGAAGCCTTTCAGAACCAGAGTTTGGACCTAAAGATTTGTGGAAAGAAGTAAAGCCTATTGTTAAAAAAGTATCGTCAGAAGAAGCTGTGGTTATTTTTGATGATTCAGTTCTTGAAAAGGCATATAGTAAAGAGAATGAAATGATCTGCTGGCATTATGATAATAGCAAACAACGAGAAGTTAAAGGGATAAACCTTTTGACGGGTTTATATTTCTCTAATGGAATTAGTATTCCTGTGTATATAGCTAAAAAAGTTTTCATAAACGAAGATGATAGCAAAGGGATTTTTTATTTGATTACAAGTGATTCAGGATTATCTTATGAAAAGCTTTTTGCAAGCTATCAAAAAAGATGGAAAATTGAAGATTCTCATAGGTCAATCAAGCAAAATGCAGGAATTACAAAATCCCAAACAAAAGTGGTTCGGATACAGAGCAATCATATCTTTGCTTCTTTATGTGCATTCGTAAAATTAGAGAAGCTAAGAGTTTTAAACTCAGCAAATCAGACTGGTGTTAGGAAATGGATTTATATTAATGCTCAGAAAAAGCTATGGATTTCTTGAAAAATCTCAGTAAATCATTAGATTCTGGGTTCAATTTCGTTGGAGCCAGTGCGTAAGGTCAGTTATTAGGATTTGTATCTTTCTGTAAGAAAGATAAGAAAAAGATAATACTTTACCTTTAGCAGCACTGGCCCTTGCGCCGGAAACACAGCCGGAGGCATCGATGGTAATACCAAGATCGGTAGTCAGGATGTATTTGTAACTTCAAAACTAAATCAATAGTTTTATCACAACCGCAGGTTTTTGCTTGCGGTGCAACCACTACCCTCAGGTTAAAAGAAAGAGGAGCTTGAGAAATTACCCTCCGAGATAGATTAAATTACCCTCTAAGATAGCAATTTACAAGCTCCTACTATTTCCCGGTTATATGTGGTATTTCTGTCGGTCTTACTTCACATTCCCCAGAGGTAAATTGTCTTACCACCGTATTCTCTTTCCTGAAAAAATATCTTTTCTTCCCAGGGCTTTTGCTTTGTCCTGTCAAAGATGATTAGATGAGCTTCTTCGGCATTGCATTTATCACGATAGATGCTTACCTGTTCCAGTCCCTGCCGCTATACGTTACCTTTCCTTCCTTCCCGCATACGCTTCAAATCCTTTCTTCTGGCTGTAGTTTACTCCAAGAGCTACACCACCGGTCTGCACAGGTTAAAGAAGCAAAGTTTCTTTTTTAATCGACAGATACTCAAAGCTAAAATTCTTTTAAATTCCTATGTCCTCAGAAAACATCCACGATAAGCTCTTTAAGGCTACCATGTCTGACAAAGAAAATGCTCTCGACTTCTTTCGGAATTATATTCCCCCTGATTTACTTAAAGGTTTAAATCTGAATTCTCTGCAACTGGAGAAAGAAAGTTTTGTAGATGAGGCACTCAAAGAAGGCTTTTCGGATACTCTCTTTCGTGTTGATTTAATAAGCGGGGAAAATGCGTATCTCTATGTCTTATTCGATCATAAGAGTAAGCCGGATAGATTCATCGGTTTACAACTATTAGCTTATATGGTCAAAATCTGGCAGAGACAGCACCACTCAGGAAAAAAGAAACGTAAAGAAAAACTACCTATGATCTTACCCATAGTGGTCTATCACGGTCAACAGGCCTGGAACCACGGCACTGACCTTCAGTCCATCATCGATATCCCAAAAAACTACGAGGCATTTGTTCCTAACTTCCGGTTTTTATTCTATGACCTGCCTAAAGTAGAAGATGAAAACATCAGCGGTAACGAGGTATTTCAGGCTGCTTTTTATCTACTGAAATACAGTTTTCATCCCCAATTAGAAGAGAATCTGGGGAAAATCCTGCAACTTTTAGAGAATATTGAAGATGAGAACCGTCAAAGTAGATGGCTTTCCATCATCCTGAATTATTTACTCCGAGGCCCGGAGCAAATAACACTTGACAGGCTGGAAAAATTAATAGAGAGTTTGGATTTAGAAGGAGCAAGAAGAACAATGCCAACCATAGCTGAGACACTTGAACAAAGAGGGTATAATAGAGCATTACATCTTGTAGAAACCGCGGAAAGAAGAGCTGAAGACGAGAAAAGAAGAGCTGAAGACGAGAAAAGAAGAGCTGAACTCGCAGAAAGAAGGGCTGAAGACGAGAAAAGAAGAGCCAGACGTGCAGAGAGAAAAAAAGCTCTCAGAACGGCTATTTCTATGAAAAGAAAGGCTCTCGATATGCCTTTGATTGCGAGCATCACCGAACTCGATGAAATCTTTTTAGAGAAACTTTTCCGCCGGATAGGGGTTTAATTTTTCATTCCAACCTTCCCGGCACTGAAGGATCGGTCTGATGGCTTATCCATTATCCTTTGAAAACTGTCCCTCTCTCCATTTGCCTTGAAAGATTGCTTTCCCTTCCTTATCTTTCAATATTCCCTCTCCTTCCGGTTCTCCACTTTTCCAGTTTCCGCTGTAGATGGTTCCATCCTCCCAGGTGAATGAACCCTTTCCGGACTTTTTATCTTCCTCTCAGTCGCCTTTGATGCAGTTTTCCTTCGGATTTCGCAATACTACCGCGAGGATAAATATGGCTCCCAATAGAAGGGAAAAAATAAGGATAAGCTTATGGAATCGTTTTTTCATGTTGGGAATATTACTTTATCATTCCTTTTCTTTTTCTCCAGTATTTATTAATTTTTTTAATTTCTTCCTCCCTTCTGGGAAGCCATTCCTTCCGTGGATATTTTTTTCTTATTTTTTCATCCCGTCGTTCTATTTCGTTACTATACTGTTTCATCTCATCAGGTGTAAGATCTAATGGAGGAGGTAGATCCGGCAGTGCTTTTAGTTCGTTTATGTTATTTGTTGCGACTTTTTCAATATATTCCTTGTTTCTTGAATATTTAAAATCCTTTGTATATTGGTTAAATGCAGAGTTCCACGCGTTTTTATAACACTTTTTCTTTATAAGTTCGACTAATTGATCGCGCTTATCTTTTTTAATACTTTCATATTTACTAAGTTCTATATTAAATTTCTTATATTCTTCTTCTAAAATTAGGGTCTCTTCCTTTCCATTACGTATGATTCGTATCTTCTTAATTTTTTCTTTTAACGTTTCAAAAGTGGAAGCTGAAAAAAGATAATCTATTTTTGGATAATATAGATGCTTGTCTTTTCTTTTATGTACATTAGATTTTAGTAAACGTTCTACCCAGGAACTCGGATCTCCACAATTGTCAATATTAAGAATTCGGTCTCCTTTCTTTAAAAAAAAATGTTCCCATTCAATGCGAGATAGCTCAACTCCAGCTACTCCATCTTCTAAGGTTAAACTAAAACGAGGAACAATTTCGTGATATAACTTATCCTGTGGTTCTCCTTCTTGAAATTTCACAAAACAATCACTAACTACATAGCACTTAAATTCAGGTAAATAAAAAGTATCACATGATTTACATTGTAATATATTAGATAAAATAAGGATTATCAGTATTTTATATATCTTTTTCATATTTGCCATCCGGTCTTTTTTGTTAATAGTCTTTTCCATCATCTTTAGAACCTAAAGCATTGTTAGCTTTTCGTATGGCATGAATTGTTTCATGAATAGTAGCTTCAGTCTCTATTAATTTTGCATCCCCGTACGTCCCATTAGCAAATTGAATTGCAAAATTAGTAGATTCTATTTGCCTTTCATTCATAAATAACGTCTTAACCAAATCACCACCGTAGTTCAATTCAGTAAAAGAATTTCCCCTTTTTTTATCTTGTCCTTCAACACCTTTATAATAGGTATGCCCATCTTGAGCTATAATATATAGATGATCCTTTTCCGACCGTAACCACGCTTTACAAAGCGTGGCTGACACCCGTGATAAAGGCTAATTGTATATACTTATCTGAATCCTTGACGACAGAATACAGATTCTTTAGCTCATCCCTAACCTGATAAGCAAAATCTTTATCGATGACGTCTAAGATGGGTTTATCGTATTCATCAATTAAAATTACTACTTTTTGCTCTTTTTTTTTATAAAGTAGTTCTATCAATTCTTTAAATTTACCGGAGGCTGAAGAGCTCTCTAATTTTATTTGGTATTGCCTCTGAAAAGCAAGAAACATATCTTGAATAACTAACTGCAAGCCTTCTAAACCTGTTGTTTCTCCACCGCCAAAGCTTATTTTGATGACAGGGTATTTTTTAGACCAGTCCCAGTTTTTCTCTAAAAATAAATCTTTAAAAAGAGTCTCATTACCCTTGTAGGCTTCGTGGAGTGTATCCAGAAACAGACTTTTTCCAAATCGCCTTGGCCGAGAGAGAAAGAAATACCTGCCTGTAGGCTAATTTGTAAACAAACTCAGTTTTATCCACATAGTAGTGGTTCTCTTCGATTATATCGGCAAAGGTCTGGATACCAAGAGGGAGTCTCTTCATAGTGCTCTCAATTTAGGGAATCGATATTTTTGTGTCAATTGCTTTTAAGACAAAAAAAACTTGAATTTGATAATAAGTTTTCTTAAAATGTCTATAAAGCGAAAATTTTATTATAGGGGAAAAACATGAAGTTTATCAACAAACCGCTATCCTACCTGATTCTGATTTCTTTGCTTACAACCGTTATAACAGGCTGTAAACAGGAAAACCCGGACAATGCAACCATTGCACAACTTATACCTTTAGCCCTGAGAGGAACTGTGATTGAGAATAGTTCTAATACGGACGACTCTCCGAGTATTACTCCTGTCTC
This sequence comes from Leptospiraceae bacterium, assembly GCA_024233835.1. Classification (NCBI taxonomy): domain Bacteria; kingdom Pseudomonadati; phylum Spirochaetota; class Leptospiria; order Leptospirales; family Leptospiraceae; species Leptospiraceae bacterium. Next base: position 378,625 of record JACKPC010000006.1, on the reverse strand, counting down.
TACGTCTCCCAATGAGAACCCGAGTTTTCCGGTTGAGTTTACGGCTACCGGTGCCAGTTTTCAAACCCAGGATTCTACCGGGAAGGTCGTGAAGATTACTGCTTCGCCGGGTTCTGCTGTTGCTAATTTTCCGGGCCTTGTGGATGCAAGTGGCAACTGGGTGGATCTCGAAGGAAACCCTGTTACGCAGACGGGCTATAACGGAACCGGTCTATACGATAATCTTACCATCATTTTTGGTTCTCCTATGAACAAGGCGAGCGTAGAAGCTAACTTTACTCTGACAGATGCTGCCGGGAACCCTGTTGCGGGTGAATTTATCTGGAGCGGAGACCAGCACCTGCAATTTGATCCTTATTTGCCCCTCGCGGAAGATACGGTTTATACTCTTAACATTAGTAACAATGCTAAAGTAGCAGATGGTATTACGAATGCTACTTTCCCCGGATTTTCAGCTCAGTTTAAAACCGGTTCTAATTTTAATATGAGTCATACTGTAAGCGGCAAACAAACCGGTGCCGGAGGAGATGAGGAAAAAGCTGTGCTTATCAAAACCGGAGAATTACTGAATGTATCGAGTACAATTCCATACCCGGAAAGAGTTCAGTATATTCGTCTTTACAAGCTGGGTTCTCAGTACGCGGCGGATGGTTCCGAGCAGTACTATACCATTTGTGATAAGACCGCTGCTGTGCCGAGTACCTGCCCCGGTACGATAAATTTGGATCTGGCAGGAATTACACCTTCCGCCCTGCAACCCTCCGAGGGAGGAAATACATATTATTACTGTGTTAATATCACCGCTAAAGTTAATGAATGCAATTATATTCGAACCTTCAGTTTTAACTACGGTAATGTGGCTGCTGATCCCAATGCTGCCATTACAGATTCTATTGCTGTAACGTTGCAGGAAGCCTCTCTTAATACGATTGAAAGTCTGGTGCAAAAGTTTGCTACAGAAGCCTTTACTCTCGAAGGTAAAAGTCTGAACGGAATTATCAACGAATCGGTAGCCAGGAACTTCGACCAGAGTCTGGTAGTTTCCGGTCAAACCTGTCGTTCGGTTAGCGGTGGAAATGCAGCTTACAATAATAACTTCAAACACCTTTCCAAGATAGGTCCCTTTTGTAATGAGTTAATTAGCAGTGAAAAGGCCAATCTCAGCAAGGCCAATGTATACAGTATTTACCAGAACTCGGATGGAGCTTTAAAGTTAGCTCTCGGAGCTCTATTTGTGCCGGTAGTAGGAATTTTATACTGGTATAATGATTCGGATATCGTAGCCTATCTCACCTATGATGCCGGTGTAGATGTGTATATACACGAGATGAAAATTCCACCGAGTCCCTCTGATGTGATGAGAGCCAATTTGGAACCCACCAATTCGTCTCTGGATGTGAGCCTTGCTGTTCGAAAGGCGAATGGAGAAATGACTATGGTCCTGGAGATCCTGAGTGCAAAAATGTCCTTCCTGGTTGATTTTGGTGCTATATCTCTTCCGGATTCTCTTGTGCAGGGAAAGTATATGTATACTACACCTTTTGCCATCAACTTAAATCAGAGCCCGGGAGATTACAGGAATGCTGCTCTAAAAACGAGTACAGCCATCAACGGTTCTAAAATTTTAATTTTGACCAATCCTCCGACTAATTATTCTCCCAGCGACAATGTGAACTTTAATTATAAAGAGTGGAATGATAACCTGAGCGTACAGGAAATAGCCGATACCCCCAACCACAGTGTGGTGAATTCTACTTCTTCCCTGGCCCAGTTGATTGCCGGCTTTTTAACCCCGGTGATGAAGGTTGCCGTTAAAACAGCCACCCTGCAAAAATTACCGGATATACAACCCAAGGTCGTAGGAGGTGTAGTAAAAGATACAGTAGAAAAAGCGGTTCCTGATTTATTGAATACGATTATTGACCCCTTTACCAAAGCAGAGGGTTATCCGATTGCGATGCCGACGTATTTGCCTGAACCGTTTAATACTCTCAGTATCCGGGTAAAAGGAACACCTTCTGCTGTTACACCCGGTGTGGATGGAACCTATAAGGCTTTAGAGGCCCGGATTAACTCGGTTCTGACAGCAGAAATTTCGAAACCAAATCAGCCCAAACCGGCAGGCTTTGTGGGAGATACGGATTCGTATATTACCATTACCGGTGCCGGTATTCCTTTGAACGGAGTCAATGGTTCCGCTCAAATTAAAAGTGCTAATTTGGCCCACGATGGCCTTCTGGCTTCTATTAACCCCAATGTGGTGAATCAATCCCTGTATCATCTCTGGAAGGCCGGTGCTTTTCATTTAACTCTGGATAAAACAGCGATTAGCACTCTGAAAGAATTTGTAGAACAGGCGGGAACCGATACGGCTCTTTTGAAATTAGGAGAAGACCTTTTGAAAGCCGGTCCCTTACTCACCGTATTTGCACCGGGGCGGGTGGATTGGAACCTTTACGATGCAACAAGTGGAACGAAGAGAAAGATAAACCTTGAAGACCCGGTCTATATTGTGACCCGTGCTATTCAGACGCCCGTTGTCATGGTAGAAGGAGGAGGGATTCCTACTTTGAATATTAGTATCAGTGATTTGATCCTGGAAATACGCGGTGGTGATCCGAAAGCGGAGAATTATTTGATTTCCAAAATCAGAACGAATATGACAATCAAGTCTGAATTTAAAATTACGAAATACCAGAATGCAAAGAATATAAAGGTAAATTTCTACGGGAAGGAAATTGAATATAGTTCTACTTATTCTCTGCGGATCGAAGTTCCGATTCCGGTAGATGATAAGGATGTTAGTAAGGGTGTTTTTTATTCTCTTGAAGTGCTGAAAGCCCAGGGAGATAATCCGCTCGGCCTGAATCCCAACAAAATGACCGAACTCGTGAAGCCCCTGGTGAGAACTTTGATTCTTCCACTCATGAATAATTTACTGGGAGACATTCCTCTTCCTCCACTCAAGGCCTGCGGACTCGAAGTTACAGATCCGGAAGTTTTACCTGTAGCTGCCGGGGAAAAGTATATATTCATTAAAGCTAAACTACAGGAAGATACAGTTCCCTTTACCGGCGATTGTTCGGTAAAAACTATTTTAGATTTGAATTGAGGATATGTTGATGCAAAAGAGAATCCTGACTGCTTTATTTATTGCCCTATTTTTCTTCATTCACCTATCCTGTAGTAAGAAAGCGAAGAAAGATATGAATAGCTACTTCGATCCTTTGTTTTCTGATGGATTTGAATCTTCTCCGACTAGCCTGTTTAATCTTTTAGATCCTTATCCGGCTTTAAAAAGTGCCATGAAGCGTTTGGAGCCTAAGGATTTTAATCGAAGAATGAATGAGGCTTTAAAAAAAAATAAACGGGAAGAAATCATAGGGGCTTTAACAGGGCTGAAAAACATAACAGTCAATGAAAATTCGGGTCTCAGGGAGACTCTGCAAAAGTTGGCTTATATCCTGCGTAGAATCAGAACCAATAATCCGAGATCCTATAGTTCAATCACACAGTATTTGGAGAGACTTCGTCGCTCGGATAAACAGATTATCCAGAGTGTAGTGCCGATTACCCATGAAATTATAGATGAGCAGTATAGAACGAAAACCGGTACCTGCTATAAGATTACTGATGATTCTTTGAATCGTTATTCTCAAGCCGGCATTCCCAATAGCCTGATTACGAAGCTTAAAAAAGCAAAGCACCTGAATTGTAAGAAGAAAACAGATTTCTTGAGTCTTCTAAGTGAAGCCCTTGGTTCTTCAGATGCAACAAGCTACCAGACCCAATTATTAGCCAATACACAAAGCTATCAGGAATTGGAAGGTGTTTTAAGGGATCTCGCCGATGGACTGGAAGATGCCAATACCCGCAGTCTTCTTTTAAAGCTGGATAGTCTGTTTTATAAACTAAGCTATGCAAATCCTAATGCCAAACAGGGCTTCATTGAAATACTTCAGGGTCTTTCCGATCCTTCAACGGTATCTGATAAAGTCTTAAAGAACCAGTTAATCAAGATCATCGGTGTACTGGGAGACTTAACCAATAAGAAAGCGGGTTTTAGTAATACCAAAAGTGCTGAAACCATTGTCAAGGAGCTTATCTATAACCTGCAAAGTTTTGCTACAACAGAAGGTTCTGCTTATACAAGCAATGATGCATATAGACTTTCTGCACATTCGAGTCGACTCTCGTATGTCGTCGGAGATATGATGGTTCCGCTCAGGGCTTTATTTGCAAATGACCCCAAATACCCGATGAAAACAGATAAAACCGTTTTAAGCTATCTTCTGGATAATTTAAACTCCTATGAAACTTCTAACCCGGAACTGATAGATTCTACCCTTCAAAAACTGGTAGCCCTGGATTTTAAAGGTTATGATCGTTCTATAAGTGCCAGCTCTATCAGCATAACGGCTCTGGAGTCTCTTATTTTTGTACTGGCAACAGCTGAACTATTTGGCTATGAGTGGAATAATGATTCGACCTCACCTAAAGTAACCGGAATGAGCGGGGGAGCTATTACGGTGGGAGATAGTCTTGTCTCACTTCGTTCCCGTCTCGTGGCTTCGGGGGCAGGTGACACCCAGGTAGGAATGATTAAGTTTCTAAACGATAGTGCGGCAGCTGCGAAAAATGGAGATGTACAGATGGATGGAGTTAATCTGCCTGTAGATGCCAACACAAGGGCTCTCTGCCTTTTACAGGGAGAATCCAAAGGAGATGTGGGAAGTTGTTCCGACACAGTTTATACAAAAACTATTCCCTGGGCTCTCGGTCTTATTTCGCGTGTAATCTTTGAAGGCTACGGACCGTATTATAATAAAAATCGTACCGATGGTCCTCTTTCTCTTTCCGGTTCCAACTATAAATCTTCCTGGACTACATCTGATTTCAAAATCAAGGTAAAGGATGCTAGTTTTGCCGGACTCGGAGGAACGCAAAATCCTTCCGGTAATGGTTCGCATTATAGTATAACAGAAATTGTGAAAACAGATGCGGAAAGAGCGGTAAGTTCCGATGAAGAGGCTATATTTAAAAACTTCATGTGGCTGGTGCATGAAAAGCGTATGGTTCTCGTGATTCCGGTTAACGCTATTATGGGTACTGCTGTAAAAGATGCTGCTTATATTACGGTTGTTGCGAATGGTCTCAGCGGTCTTATGGATGCCAAGCCCTGTAATTCAGCGAATACATCCTGTGATAAATCCTCTGATAATGGCAAGTGGAGAAAGGCCGGAACGTTTATAAAACCTACAACTACGGTCGGAGCTGTAACTACAGCTGCGGCTACTTCGGGTGACTTGCAAACCTTTTCCGATACTCCCGGAGACTCAGTGCTTTTAGTAGAAGCCTGGGGAAAAGACTTAACCGGAACCGATCCTTACGGTTTTTCCGATGCTCTGTATCCGATTCTCTGGGATCTGGCCTTTACGGAGAATGCGAGTCCTACAACTTTTTACGGAGCGATTCCTCCGGCACTCGCGAAAAATTTTGCTATCTTTGAACGTCTCGGATTTCTGACAGAAAATACGGTGACACCTGCTAACACCTCTACCTATTGGGATAAGCGAAATAAACTTTTTCCTATGGTGGCAGCCCTTGCCAAAGCCTTTAAATCAAATACGGATAATACAATCGGTCAGGAGAAGAATGCCTATAAGGTTCTTACAGATTTGGCGAAAGTTCTGGTTCGTCCGTATATCTATGAAGGTCTGGATTGGACGGGAGATAGTTCGGGTAACGCAGCTCTTGTAGCCGGTAAAACGATCACTACACTCAGGATTGATACGGCTTCTAGTTCGGATGGTCTGCGTTCTCCTTTCATGCTGGAGCATAATTATTATCCCAATCCCAAATATCGCTCCCTGCTTTCTTTATTAGCAGAAGGACATGTAGTGAAGAATAGCACTCCTAATGGTCGGAGATACCAGGATGGTTTGATAAACTTAATCTCCCAGACAAATCTGGCTTCGGGAATTGCGAATCTATTCAATGAGTTCAATAAAGAAGCTCGGAAGACAGGAAAAGAAAAAATGATTTCGGGTTTAAGTAAAATATTTCTGGAGATGAAAACTACCTCCGAAAGTCCTCAAGCCAACCAGTTTAATTTGCAAACAGCTACGGAGGATCTGGAGATTCGACTCAGAGATTATACGAAGGAAAAAACTGCACCCGATTATACCGCCAATAAAACCTTTGATTACACCTGGAATGGAGTTGATGAGGGGATGGTGATGGTTCGAGACCTGTTTACAGTGGGTTCGAAATATTCGATTATTCGCAATATCGATAATTTACTGGATATTCTGATTGATTCACAGCCTACTCAGGCAGAAGCTGCGAACCTTGTAGAAATTCTTTCCGCAGTTTTTGCCGATGAGAATGGAAAACAGAGTTCGATTGTAACAGACCTGATTATAGTAGATTCTCCTAAAATGCTAAAACTCATGGCTCCTGCGGGACATGATACACTCGGATTGATGAATACGATGACAGAGACGGGTGGCTTTCTGGCTTATTTGCAGGATAATTTAGCTACACCTTATACAATAGCCGATATACTCAATGATGCTGAACAGTTTTTGAACTCAAGTATTGTGCAATCGAAAGAGAAAAATAAGAGTTCTCTTATATACTCTACCGGAAGGTTATTGGAAGATTTCATACCTGTCTTACAAGCGGGCAAAAAGTTTAGCCTGCCCGGAACATATTTTGAGGATAGCAGCAATTCCACGGAAAATGCGGATACAGCTTTCGATGCTTTAAATTATCTCTTTAGTAGATGATTTAAAACAGGAAGTTTTTCTCTCTTACAAGCGAGTCAGTGCTGGGCTCGCTTCCTGAAAAATGAGGGCTTACTTGCCTTCTTAGCCTTACTGGGACTTATTATAAATACACTTGAAAAAAAATACCTTTTTTTTAACTTAAACCTTAGTGAGGACAAAGCATGTCAAAAATTATCTACACCAAAATTGATGAAGCACCGGCACTGGCTACTTATTCCCTTTTACCCATTATACAGGCCTTTACAAAGGGTTCTGGCATCGAGGTAGAAACCAGGGATATCTCCCTTTCCGGAAGGATTATTGCAAATTTATCGGAGTATCTTACGAAAGAGCAGCAAATTCCGGATTATCTAACTGAGCTTGGAGAACTTACACAAAAAAAAGAAGCCAATATAATTAAACTTCCCAATATCAGTGCTTCCATTCCACAATTAAAAGCTGCAATTAAAGAACTGCAGGATAAAGGCTATAAACTTCCCGATTACCCGGAAGAGCCTAAAACAGAAGAAGAAAAGAAAATTCAGGCGAAATATACAAAAGTTTTAGGAAGTGCAGTAAACCCCGTTTTAAGAGAAGGTAATTCTGATAGACGTTCAGCTACTTCGGTTAAAAATTATGCAAAGAAAAATCCACATCGCATGGGAGCCTGGCCTTCCGATTCAAAGACTCATGTAGCTCATATGGAAGAAGGAGATTTTTACGGAAGCGAAACTTCTCATACACTTGATAAAGCCTGTACTGTAAAAATCGAATTTGTAAGTGATTCAGGAGAAGTGGCAGTACTAAAAGAAAAAACTCCCCTGTTACCGGGAGAAGTGATTGATTCTTCAGTAATGAATGTGGCTTCTTTGAGAAAGTTTTATACTGAACAAATTGAAGATGCCAGAAAGCAGAACGTATTACTTTCACTTCACCTGAAAGCAACTATGATGAAAGTTTCCGACCCTATAATGTTTGGCCACGCTGTTTCTGTTTATTATAAAGATGTGTTTGAAAAATATGCATCTGATTTTTCGAGTCTCGGGGTAAATCCGAACAACGGACTGGGTGATCTATATAACAAAATCAAGAAATTACCTGAAGAAAAACAGAAAGCGATAGAAGCAGATATTCAGGCCTGCTATAAGAAAGGGCCTTCTCTGGCAATGGTAGATTCGGATAAGGGAATTACCAACCTGCATGTACCTAACGATATTATTATTGATGCTTCTATGCCTGTTGTCCTGAGAGACTCCGGAACTATGTGGGGACCTGATGGAAAGCAACAGCCGACCAAAGCTATGATTCCCGATAGATGCTATGCCGGGGTTTACCAGGCTGTTATTGAAGATTGTAAAAAACACGGACAATTTAATCCGGCTACTATGGGAAGCGTTTCCAATGTGGGCTTAATGGCACAAAAAGCCGAAGAATATGGTTCTCACGATAAAACTTTCATGGCTTCCGGAAAAGGAAAGATTCGGGTAACTGACGAAAGTGGAAAAACCTTACTTGAGCAAAACGTGGAGAAAGGTGATATTTTCCGTATGTGCCAGGTAAAGGATGCTCCAATTCAGGATTGGGTAAAACTGACTGTAAATCGCGCAAGACTCAGTAATACACCGGCTGTATTCTGGTTAGATAAGAATCGTGCACATGATGCTGAATTAATCAAGAAGGTGAATACCTACCTGAAAGATCATGATACAAAGGGTCTGGAAATTCACATTCTCTCTCCTGTGGAAGCCACTAAATTATCACTGGAAAGGATTCGTAAAGGCTTGGATACCATCTCAGTGACCGGTAACGTGTTGAGAGATTATTTGACTGACCTTTTTCCTATCCTTGAACTTGGAACCAGTGCGAAAATGCTTTCGATTGTGCCTTTAATGAATGGAGGAGGCTTGTTTGAGACGGGTGCCGGTGGTTCTGCTCCCAAGCATGTGGATCAGTTTTTAAAAGAAGGTTATCTACGCTGGGATTCCCTCGGAGAATTTTTGGCCCTGGCGGTGTCTTTTGAACACATGGCCAATACCTTTAATCACGAAAAAGCCCGAATTTTCGCCGAAACTCTGGATAAAGCCAATGGCAAGTTTTTGGATGAGAATAAGTCTCCGGCGAGAAAGGTCGGCCAGATCGACAACCGGGGAAGTCATTTTTATCTGGCTCTATACTGGGCGGAAGCTCTTGCAGAGCAGGATAAAGACAAAGGCTTAAAAGAAAAATTTGCTAAGATAGCAAAAGAACTGAAAGACAAGGAAGCCCAGATTAACCAGGAATTAATTGCCGCCCAGGGAAGACCCCAGGATATTGGTGGTTATTATATGCCGGAATTTGAGAAAGCATCGAAAGCTATGCGTCCGAGTCAAACCTTAAATTCTATTATAGATAGTATTTAAGTAGGACACAGCTATCGGAGACTGAGTAGCGAAACGTATCGAAGTCCCGATAGCCGCGTAGTGAAGGGTGGCAACTATACTTCCCGCTTTTTCTTTTTATACCTATAAAATCCATATAAAGCAAAAAGAAATAAGAAAAAGCTAATAATGATTTTATTATAAATACTTAATACTTCCCGAATGTATTCCCAGTTTTTTCCCAGGTAGTAAGCCGAGCCTATAATTAATCCGCACCAGAGGATGACTCCCAGTGAAAAGACTGTAATAAAACTCCAGATGGGCATACGGCTAAGTCCCGCAACAATAGAAACAAAAAAACGGATTCCAGCTGAAAACCTGGAAAAAAGAACTACAATCAGAGAATACTTCTGGAACCAATTGATAGTTTGTTCAAGACCTTTTTCTGAATAGAATTTATCTTTAAAAGGAATATTATAGTTTTTTATGAGACTTATAACTTGCTTTCCAAAATAATACATAATAAGAGCCCCGAATAAGTTTCCGAGTATTGTTGAACTGAGAACATTCAAAAAACCTATAGAATCTTTTCTTGCCAGAAGAAATCCGGCGAAAGCATTTACCGTATCTCCCGGCCAGGGGGGGAAGAGGTTTTCGAAAAAATTAGATAAGAATAAGAAGAGCCAGATTAATCCCGGATGTAAACCTTCGATTTGTTTTAGAATTTCTTGTAGATGCTGCTCCATATATTTCATTTGAGTGGATAATATTCACAGGGTATAAGATACCCCGTGAAACTCTGTGGGTAAACCTATTTTGCGGTATAGGCTCCGTCAACAGGAAGAGCGACACCGGTGATAAAAGAAGCCCTATCACTCAAGAGAAATGCACTGGCATCCGCAACTTCTGAGGCAGAAGCTAATCTTTTTAGAGCATGTTTGTTGCCGAGTTCGGTTCTCGCTGCATTCGGATCAGGAGAAGCCTGGAATAAGCCTTCTAACATTTCGGTTTCGGTAAAAGCCGGACAGATAGCATTCACGCGAATTCCTTTATGAGCAAACTCTAAAGCTGCACTTTTCGTAAGTCCGATTACTCCGTGTTTGGAAGCTGCGTATGGGGCTACTCTCCAATCTGCGCCTACAAGTCCTGCAATAGAAGAAATATTCACAATAGAACCTTTACCTTTTTTTAGCATCTCAGGTATCTGGTATTTCATGCAAAGGAATATTCCTTTGAGATTTACATTCATTACCTTATCCCAAATTTCTTCCGGATATTCTGCGAGACGCTTACTAACACCACCCAGACCGGCATTGTTTACTGCCATATCCAGTCCACCGTAGTATTCGAGCGTTTTTTGAATCAGGTTTTGGACTTCTTCTGACTTTTTCACATCACAGGGAACGAAACGAACTTCTAAACCTTTTTCTCTGAGTTCGACTTCCAATCGAGTACCTTCTTCTTTCCCGCGGCTACAAAAAACTACCTTAGCTTTTTCTTTTGCAAGTTTTTCAAGGATAGCTTTTCCTATACCCGCTGAACCACCTGTTACAATTATAACTTTATCTTGAAACATATCGTCATCTCCTTACTGGGCTGAGAAGCCACCATCTACGGGAAGAGCTATGCCACTGACAAAGGAAGATTCATCACTGCAAAGCCAGGAAACAGCAGAAGCAATTTCGGATGTTTTTCCCAGTCTTCTCATAGGATAGAAATTTGGCATGTTTTCTCTGGCTTTCTGAGGGTCTTTAGTGGAATTCACTACTTCTTCGATCATACCTGTATCGTCAATGGTGCCGGGACAGAGTGTATTAATGCGAATTCCTTTGGCTCCATAGTCCCAGGCCGCACTTTTACTGAGACCTACAATGGCATGTTTAGTCGCCGAATAAGCGATGAGTCCTCTGTATCCTCCTAAAATTCCCGCAACAGAAGACATATTGACAATCGAACCCTTGCCCTGTTTTAGCATTTCTTCGATTTCATACTTCATACAGAGATAGGTTCCTTTGAGGTTCACATTTACCATTTTATCCCATTCTTCTTCCGGGTAGTCGAGAAGGGAGACTTGGGGACCTAAAATTCCGGCATTATTAACCGCTGCATCGAGTTTGCCATAGAGTTCTATTGTTTTGTCGACTAAGGCTTTGACCTCGTCTTTCCTGGAAATGTCACAGGGAATGTAGGTGGCGAAATTTCCTTCATTTTGTAACTCCTTTTCAAAGGTCCTGCCTTCTTCTACTCTTCGGCTACAAAAAACAACTTTAGCTCCGTACCGGCAAAGATCCCGAACAATAGCTTTTCCTATTCCGATGCTTCCACCGCTGACCAGTATGACTTTGTCTTTTAAACTTTCCAAATGTGTACCTGCTTATTCTTTAGGCTCAAATTTTTCTCGAAACTTTGCCGGAATAGAGAGGGTTTTCTTATTTTGATAGTCAAAGAAAACATCACATACTCGAACATGAGCCACATCTTCTTTACCTTCATTTCTGCTTATACGTATAAATATATCAAAAGCTGTGCTGGTAAAATTGGCTACAGCTACTTCAAAACGCAGAACGTCCGGATAACGGGCTTCTGATTTATAATCAATTGTAAAATTTGACATGATGATGGGAGTATCTTCTATATGGGTAAGAATATACCCGTTGTCGACCAGGAAACGGTGATAGGCTTCCATAACAAAAGAGGCCATGGCGTCAAAGGTAACATGTAAATCGAGATACATGTCATTTTTTCTGGTTGGGATTTCGGTTGAATAAATAAATTTATTCGGCATGTCAATATATACTCTTGACATAAACTTCTCCTCGTATTTAAATTAAAAAAAGTTAAGAATCTTTTTTCTTTTATTGAAAAAAGTAATTTCTTATCTTTTTTGAAGAATACAAAAACACAAGATCTTTATGAAAAAAAATAGCAGAGTCGTAATCACAGGAATGGGAATCATATTACCGGGGGTGGATACAGTTGAACACTTCTGGGAAAAGTTATACAATGGAGAATCACAGATTGATTATTTAACCAGATTTTCAACTGAAAACTTCCCTGTCAAAACAGCAGCGGAGATAAAAAGTTTTGAATATAAAAATTATATTCCTGGCTTAATTTCGGAACATGCAAAACATTATAACCGTGAAACCCTGGCGATTATGTCGGCTATGGAACTGGCCAGAAAGGATGCAGGTCTTCAAAAAGATAGTATAGAACCGCATCGGGTAGGTTTTGTTGACTCCTCTTCCCGTTCAGGTTTAGAATGGTGGTTCGAAGCCTATCAAAGATATGTTAAAAATCCTTCTGATTCGGATATTTTTAATCGTTACGCGGTATTAACTTCTATGAGTTCTAATCCTTCAACCCTGACCGCGATAAATAATAATATACAGGGTTTTGTAACTACAGTGAGTTCTGCCTGTGTGGGGGGGCATCATGCGATTGCTCTTTGCTATCAGGCTATACGGAAAAATAGGGCGGTAGTCATGTATGCAGGGGGGCATGAATTTCCACTGGTGAAACCCCTGATGGCCATGTATTCTGATCCAAAAAGTTCGGTTATGTCTAAAGAATCAGATAATCCGAAAAGGGCAATAAAACCTTATGATGAAAGAAGAGATGGTTTTATTCTCGGAGAGGGGGCCATGGTTCTATGTATGGAAAATTATGATCATGCAGTAAAGCGAGGAGCCAGAATTTATGCAGAGGTTCTTGGTACTTTAAGTTATAATGAAGCGAGTCATGCTATGCGTATGGATATATCGGGTCGCAAGGGGGCTGTAGGTTTAAATAAACTTTTAGAAATTACTAAAATAGCCAGAGATGACCTGGGGTATATTTGTGGCCATGGTACAGCTACCTATAATAACGATCTTGCCGAAAGCCGAACCTACAAGCTTTTATTTGAGTTTTTACCGGAAAAGGATAGACCCTTAATGGGATCTATAAAACCCATTTTCGGGCATACATTCGGGGCTGCCGGTATTATTAATGTGGGTGCGACTGCTCTTATGTTACAGAACAAATCTGTTTGTCCTACTATAAATCATGAAATTCGAGATAAGGAAGCCATTCATGATTGTGTTCCCGGAAAAGGAAGAAAGGTACACATTAAAAAGGCAGTTTCCATGGCTTATGCGATTGGAAGCCAGAGTTCTTTTGTTGCACTTTCGGAAGCTTCCTGAAAGTGCATTCAATACCTATAAATTAGGAGTTTTTTTTGTTCAGAAATTTGGAAATATATTCTTCCATTGATAGGATGGTTAAAAAGAATGTGGAGCCCGGCTCATATATTCATTTTTCTTCCTGTATGTCCCGACCGAATGCTTTGATTAATGCACTGGTAAGGGTTTTTTACGGTAAGGAAGGCAATTTCACTATTAGCTGTACAGGCTTACATTCCAATGCGAATGCCCTTGCTTTATCCGGTATTGTAAAAAAAGCGATTATTACTTTTGCGGGAGATAATTATCCGAGACCTGCACCTAATCGTTTGTACTCGAGACTTTTTGAAGGAAAACCCTTTGAGCTGGAACTATGGTCCATATTGTCCCTGGTAGAGCGTTTAATAGCCGGTGCCCTTCAGCTTCCCGGTATTATCACCAGTTCTATTTTGGATAGTCATCTTGCTACAGATAAAGTAGGAACATCTTTATTTTTATTTCCGAATCCCAATCAAAATGGGATTTCTGAAGATATTTCTTTTAAAAGAGATAGTTCGGATGAATTGAGTCAACTGGCTGTTTATGGTTCTTCTCTGGAAGTTTTAAGAAAGCATAGATCCATATATAAGAAAAAAAAGGAAGCTGATGAAGAGCAATACCTGGCTTTATTGTCTCCGCTTTCTCCTGATTATACTTTTGTTCACGGAACTATCGCCGATGATAGGGGAAATGTCCTTTTGACTCCACCCCTAGGAGAAGGAATTTGGGGAGCTTTAGCTGCTAAAAAAGGCATTCTTCTTACAGCTGAAAGGATAGTACCGTATGGAACGATTCCACCCGAATTTGTTACGATACCGGGTTCAAGAGTGATAGGTATGTGTGAAGTTCCGTATGGAGCTCATCCTCAATCCATGAGAATTTCCAATCAGATGAAAGTTCCGGGTCTTCAGGGAATGGAAACCTACTGTGATGATTATGATTTTATGGTAGAAGCCAGTGAAAAAAGTGGTTCTAAAGATCTGAACGAAAGAAAGGAATGGCTGGAAAAATATATTCTTTGTAAGGGTGGTCACGAAGAGTATTTGAAAGTTCTGGGAAAGGAAAGACTGGAGAACTTAAAATTAAGTAGCATAAAAGAAAAATATAAAACAGTACATATTCAAGTAAACATCAAGAATGAACCGGCTACCGACTCGGAGCAGATGATTATTCTTACAGCACGCTCGATTATAGAGCTGGTTATACGAAAGCAGTATAAAACGGTTCTGGCAGGAATTGGTGCAGCTCATATGGCTGCCTGGACAGCAGCAAAACTTCTAGAAGCCAGTGATTTTCCGATTACTACTTTAGCTGAGCTTGGATTTTATGGTTTTGTTCCCCAATCGGGAGATATTTTTCTCTTCAGTCAGTTGCACGGGAATAAAGCAGAACAACTTTCAGATGTAACCCAGATTTTGGGAACTCAAGTTTCTAAAGATTGTTTGGGAGTTTTAGGAACTGCTCAAATTGATCTGGATGGAAATTTGAATTCCACACGTCTTTCGGATGGCAGATTTTTAGTAGGTTCGGGTGGTGCCAATGATATTGCGAGTACTGCCGATTGTCTTGTAGTGGCTAAAGCGATGAAAGGAAGATTTGTGCAGAATGTGGACTTTATAACTTCACCCGGAAGAAGAGTTCAACAGATTGTCTGTCAATTCGGAAGGTTCAGAAGACGAATGGTGGGAAACAAGAAAAATATGTATTTTAGTGATTGGATATGTCCTCCTTCTGAGCCTACATTAACTGCGGAAGTTGCAATTTCTAAATATACAGATTGGAGCTTACCCAGTCATAAACCTTTTCGAGAAGAGCCAATTACAAAAGATGAATTAGAAGTTTTAAGAGAACTTGATCCTGAAAAATTATACCGCTAAAAAAGGAGATGTAATGAGTAAAAAGAATGAACTTAAAAGTAATGGAATCCAGTTTCGAGGCTTCGGGCATTATTATCCTCAGAAAATATTGTCTAATGAAGAGATTCGGACTCGCCTGAAATATCCCGAGATGCACCCGGCTGAAGAAGCAGTTATCGGGAAAGAAATCGGAGTGGAACGTCGTTTTCGTGCAAGTGAAGAAGAAACTGCGCAATATATGGCGGCAGAAGCTGTTAAAATGGCATTACAGGATGCTAAAATATCTCCGGAAGAGATTGATTTATTTATTTTGGCCAACTGGACTGATAGATATTACTTACCCGATCTGGCTCCTCAGGCATCCAAGTTGGTAGGAACTAAAAATGCACTTTCTTTTGATGTGAGTACAGCCTGTACGGGTTTTGTACATGGGGTTCAGACAGCAAAAATGTATATGTTGGCTGATCCGAAATTCAAGAAAGTCGCCGTGGTAGGTTCAGAAAGGTTTTCCGTTCGTGTAAGAGAAGGCGGATATGGTGAATTTACTGCCGGTGATGCCGCCGGAGCTGTGATTCTGGAGAAGACTGACGATACTTCGAGAGGTTTGATCGATTCTTTCCTTTTCGATGATGCGGATAGAAAACATATTATTACCTGTCCGGCTCCAAATGGTTTAACCAAGAGTTATCCGGATCTAATTCCCAATGCTATTGATTGCACGATTCAAGCTGTGGATATGATGATGGAAAAATATGGATTGAAACCGGAGGATATCGATTGGATGGCAGCACACCCGGGAACTCATCTTGTTGTGAAAGGTGTTTCAGAAAAGGTGTGTATTCCAAAGGATAAGCAGTTAGTTAATTTTCATTATGTGGGTAATACTTCCGCCGCATCGATTCCGATAATTCTCTCGGAAGAAAACCAGAAAGGCAGGTTCCAAAAAGGTGATCTGGTCTTAACTCCGGCAGTAGGTGCAGGTTGGTACTGGGGTGCATTGTTATTTAAAATCTAATATAAGGAATTCAATAGGAACAACTATGAAACGTAAAACATTTTTTATTCTGACAGCTTTATCTCTGCTGATTTCTCTAGTTTCTTGCATCAAGGAAACAGAAACAAGCGATGAAGTTACAGTAGCCCTTACTTTACTGAATGCGAATACCAGCAATCAGCTTACCACCTATAAAGCATCCCAGGCTGTGGAAATAGAAGGTAAGGTAACGGTTGTAGACGATAATGGAACTGTTATTCCATTGTTTGCTAATGTTGAGGAAAACATCAAGGGTAGCCTCTGGTCAGCTGATTACTCAGGAGTAGCTTTTCCGCTCGGTGCAGCTAAAACAGGAAGTTATTTTCATCAGATCTTAGAGTTTGATAACACAAAGAACGTTATGATTACCCGGAGAGGGACGGTTTGCTACGGTAGCTATGTGGGAAGTGTAAGCACAGCTACTGACCCCCGTTGTACAGGAACCGGAGGGGCCGGTGTAAGCTTAAGTTCTGTAACTATCAAAGCAGCTGCAGATGATGCTACTATAGTTCAGAGTTCTGTAGATATTGGTTATTTTGTATCGAGTTGGACCGAATTGAATGATAAGAGTATTACATACCTTTGTCTGGTCGGACCTTTTAAAACTTACAAAGAAGCCAGAACACATGTGACGAGTAACAACTTTACGGTAGTAACAGATTCGAAAACAGCCTGTAAGGACAGGATTGGTAGATCTGCTGTTCCAACAACAATAGACGCAGACACCAACCGTTTTGGTTATGCTCCATTTCCTTTGAAAATTACAAAATAGATTTCAGAGTATAAACGAAGGCGGGATACATTTTCTCGCCTTCTAATTTTATGCGGGAATTTTAATTATAAATTTTGTACCCTGTCCCGGCTTACTTTTTATCCGGATTTCACCTCCGTTTAATTCTATAAATTCCTTACAGAGATGAAGCCCTAAACCGGTTCCGCTTTCCCTTTGTGTGCCAAATTGACTCTGGATGAGTTTATTCTGAGTAAAGTTAGCAATAAGTTCTTCTGACATTCCAAGGCCTGTATCTTTCACTGATAATTGAATAGAACCTTCTACTTTTACTGCTTGAATCGATACAGTTCCACCCGGTTCTGTAAATTTAATTGCATTACTCAATAGGTTTCGCAATACAAGCCTTATATGTTCCGGATCAGCCAGTGCTTCCAAATCGCTTGGAATTTCTTGCTGAATTTGTATACCCTTTGTATTGGCAATATCCTGAAGTAATAAGCGGCAGGATTCGCTTACGCCAAGTATATTAAACGTTTGTTTTTCCACTTTAATTCCCTTTAGCTGACCGGCAGCCCATTGTAAAAGATTATCTAGGGTCATTTGTAAATTACGAATACTGTTTTTTAGTTTATCTATATATTCTAACGTTTTATCCGGAGGAATGTTTTTTAAACTGAAAATTTCAAGAAAACTATTCAGAGCAGCAATTGGAGAACGTAGATCATGGCTAATAATAGCAAAAATCTTGTCTTTGGCCCTGTTTACTTCCTGGAGTTCTTTACCGCGTAGATCTAAATCTTTATTTTTTTGTTCTAATTCTTCATTTAGAAGGAGTAGAACTTCGGTTCGTTCCTGAACTTTTTGTTCCAGTATTTCTTTTTGTTTTTCAATAAGGACTAAATGTTTCTTGTGAATTTCTTCGCTTTCTTTTTTAATATGGTTATATCTGTCACCCAGAGCCAGGCCAAAGAAAGCCATCTCTGCAGTAAAACCGAGATAGATTATATAATCGGCATATAGTAAAAATGGAAGTAATTCATGAATAATCAAAAAAAATATTCCAATAGATAAGAATAAGCTTCCCCAGGCGATTGTATAGAATCGAGCCGGCTTATAACCTTTATAGTAAACATATAAACCGCATAAGAATAAACTAAAATGAAACAGGGTTACAGTAGGCAGATAGGCTTTTACAAGAAAAATAAAATCTATGAATTTTAAATAATTAAGGATAGGAAAGAAAAACGCCAGGATAAACACCATAAAAATAATCCATTTCTTCAAAAATGTCGAATAATGGACTAATCGTAAATAATGGATTCCGAATAAACCAATAAATATAGCAATCAGGTTACTCCAAATAAATATATTCTCCCAGAACCAGGGATGAGAAAAGAATGGATAGTTTTGGAAGAAAGTCACTGTAAAGAATGAGCAGGCTAAAAAAGAAATATAGTAAAAATAAAGAATATCTCGCATAGAGAATAAAAGAAAAACATTATATAAGAAAGTAGCCAGAATACAACCACAAAAAATAGCGGTTACCCAATCTTCTCGAAAACGGGTATCTTCTATAATGGAATTTTTTGTTCCAATGAGAAAAGGGAAGGTCAGGGGAAATTTACCAACGATTCGAATATAATAGGTTTTCGGGCCTGTCGTTTTTCCCTGCATCAGGGATAAAACATATCGTTTGGATAGACTCGGTGGAGGGACATCTGTTTTAAGATTTCCACCGGAAAACGTTTTATGATACTTTCCGAAAGCATCCGGTTTGTAAAAATCTAAAAACCAGATACTGATCCTTCCCAGTTTGAGATAGAGAGCTTCTTCTGTTTTATTCTCAATGCTTATTTTAAACCAGATGCCGTTATTAGAAGGTTGAAAAATAAAAGTATCTTTTAATTGTTTTTTAAACTGAGATTGTGTCGAAGGTTGGAGTATATCATTTATCGTAAGTTCTTTGTTGTTTTCCTGTAAATAGTAGACATGTTTACCGATTAGTTGTATTTCATTATCCACTTTATCTATCGTGAGAATATCCTCCTGTGAAAATAAGAAGTTTAGGAGAAAAACGAAATAGAGTAGAAATATTATTAAGGAAGAAGGTAGTCTAAAATAAAATCGAAGTAAGCCTTTATTCTCCATGACAGAGCAAGTATGAGAGTTTTTGTTTTAACTTCAAGTAGATTTTAAGATCTTTTATTCGGTTTATTTTTTAGAATAGACCTATAGAGTTTTCCTCTTTCCTTATCTTTCTTCCGCTTATCGACATAAGAGCTGGAAAGGTATTCATCTTCTTTTAACATTTTTTGAAAATTATCATACTGCCGACTATCGATTAAGCCAGAACTCAGAGCTTTTAAAACTGCACAACCCGGCTCTGTTGTATGGGTGCAATTATTAAATTTACATTCTTTTTCAAAAGAAACAATGTTTTGAAAAGTTTTACCAATTCCTTCCCGGTAAGCGAAATTGGAGATTTCTCTCATTCCCGGAGTATCTATAAATATAGCTCCATTATCTAATATAGTAAAATATCGATTGGTTGTTGTATGCTTTCCTTTTTGAGAAGAGTCACTGAGTTCTTTTGTTTTGAATTGATGCCTTTCATCCAGAGAATTTAACAGGCTGGTTTTTCCCACACCGGAGGAACCGAGAATAATATAAGTCTTTGTGGCTACTAGAATTTCTTTTAACGTCTCGATGCTTTCCGGATAAGCCCTGGATAAGGAGAGGATGGAATAGTCTGGATAAAGGCTTTTGAGTTCGGAGAGAATTTCTTTAGATTGATCCTGGGAAATTAAATCTTCTTTACTGAGAAGGATTATAGGAGTAATATTAGAATCATTTATAATGCTTAAATATCTTTCGATCCGGTTGGGATTGAAGTTATTATCTAAAGATTGCATGATAAATGCGTAATCAATATTGGCGGCAATCGGTTGATAGGAAATTTCCCGGCCTGAGGATTTCCTTTGTAGGAAGTTCTTTCGCTTCAGAACCCGTTCAATGATACAGAGCGATTCATCTACCTTCTTAAACAAAACGAAATCTCCAACCAGGGGTAAATCAGATTCTGTTACACTGGAGAATAGAAGGGAGCCGGTTAATTCAGCAGGAAATTCAGTTTTTCCTTCATGAAGGAAGTATTTATTCTTTAGAACTTTGGAAATTCTGCCTATTGTGAACTCGTGTGAATACCCGGAGTCGAGATCTTCGAGGTAAGAATCCTGGAAACCCAGTTTCTTAAGTTTATCTCCTTCCTTACCCTCCATATCAATCAGATATTAGTAGACTATTTACGAGATATGAGCATCAGGGTCATATCATCGTCGAGTTTATTTCCGGAGAAGGTATCGAGTTCTTGAAAAAGTCTGTCTGCCACATTCTCTACTATGCCTTCTGAATGATGACTGATGAATTGGTAGAGGCTGTAACCGAAATATTTACCTTCTTCATTTCTCTGTTCGAAAATTCCATCGGTAAACAGGTAAAGTTTGTCGCCCTTTTTCATCCGGAAATGTCCTTCAAGGTCATTAAGCCTGTTCTCTTCCATTTCTAAGCCTATAAAACGTCCTGAGGTGACAATAATTTCTGCTTTTTTTTCTTCTGATTGAAATAGGATAAAGTTGGGATGTTGTCCATAGTGGGTAAAGTTCCCTTCTTGATCTGCTTTTAAGATAGCGAGAGAGGCATAGGATGTAATATCAGAAGCGGCACTTTTTCTCTTTTGTTGAAGGTAGTGATTAATGGCATTTGAGACTTCTCGTGGAGTTTCCAGAAGGTTGATGTAATAGCTGAGCTGCACCATAAGCATCATGCTGAATAAATGAGAATTTAAATCGTGACCGGAAGCATCTCCGATAGCAAACCAGTAATTTCCATTTTTATCAATTAACTGGCTGTATAAATCTCCTCCAAGCGAATAAGCGTGTCGAATCCTTGAGGCAACTTCATAATTCTCATCTTTAATATCTCTGGGAAATATGAGTCCTTTAATTTCATCATTCAGGTTTGCAAACATTTCCGGGTTCCTATTTTCTTTATCGTCCATTTTTCTTATTTTTCCTGAAAATAGGCATGAGAATGGTATTCCTTGACGGTAAAATTGTGGATAAAGTGATGAAAGTTTTCATCTGATTCATTGTAAATTTCTCGAACACCATCTTTGATACCATAATTTAGCTCTATATAGCCCTGTTCATAAAGCATGGGAACTAAGGCCTCTTCCTTAATACTATAGTAATATAAGAGTTTATGGTCAAACTTTTTCTTTGTTTGTTCGTTTTTTCCATCTCCCTGTTGTTGGGTTTCTATTTCCAGGGTATGCAAGAGTAACCAGTTTCCGCTTATTTCATAGACTCCGCTACTTTTTATTAAAATGCTGGTTTTAATTCCTCTAAGGATTTCTGTTCTCAGATAGGTTTTTTCGAATTTTTTTTCAGTTCCCGGATAAAGTCGAATTGTTTCTCTGCTAAGGTCGCTGTGATAGGCAGAATTTACAGCAGCCCTTTGCCTTCCTTCTCGAATCCAGATGCCGGAATAGGAAAAGGAGGGAGCTTTTCTTTCTTTGGGCAGGGAACGAATCCACTCATCCGAGCTTGTGGAGCAGTTCACACTACTAAAAATAAGGTAAAGATAGAATCCTATACCTATAATAAATTTAAAATTGAAAATAAATAAAATCTCCTCCACCATCTCCAAAAATTCCCAGAAGTAGAAGAACCAGAAGGGAAAATGCAGGTATGGCTTTAAAGGCTAAGTTTTCTATTTTTTCAGAGAAGGTTTCCTTATACTGTATAAAATTAAAACCGAGAGCTAAGAATACGTATAAATAAATTTCTTCCAGACGAAATAATCTTTGTCCGCTTTGAAAGCTGAGCATTCCCTTAAAGTAGGACAGGGCAATGGCCAGGGAAGATCTTTCGCTATGGATTCCGATTTCCATTCCGGCTCGAAAAAAGATACCACTCATGGAAAATAAGGTAAAAATTACAATGTGTCGAAGAAAATTTACCGGCCAGGCTTCAGAAGGAATTCGAATATTATGTTTAAACAGGATTCGTTCTATCCAGAGGCAAACTCCAAGATAAAAACCCCAGAAGAAAAAACTAATGTCAGCACCGTGCCATAGGCCTCCCATAGACATGGTAATGAGCATGTTCAGGTTAGTTCGAAATTCTCCTAAACGACTTCCTCCCAGTGGGATATACAGGTAGTCTCGAAGCCAGGTAGAAAGGGTGACATGCCAGCGACCCCAGATTTCTCGAAAGGATTTTGCTAAAAATGGTCCCCGAAAGTTTTCCGGAATCGAGAAGCCGAGAAGATAAGCCAGGCCCCTGGCCATATCGGTATAGCCGCTGAAGTCACAATAAACCTGCGAAACAAAAGCAAAAACTCCCATAAACAGAGAAAAGGAATCATAAGCGGAGGGATTTTTGTAAAGAGGAACAATAATTATCCCCAGGTTATCCGAGATGACCACCTTCTTAAGAAGTCCCCCAAGTAATAGAAGAATTCCTCGCTTCATACTTTCCGGACTGATGCTGTATTTACCGAGCTGAGGAAAAAAGTCCGTGGTTCGCATAATGGGTCCGGCAATTAGCTGGGGAAAAAAGAGGATGAACAAGAAATAATCCGAAGCAGATAAACGTTTCTCTATTTTGTCCCTGTGAATATCGATTTGAAGGGCTACCAGTTGAAAGGTATAGAAGCTAATGGCAAGAGGAAGGAGAATCTGGAGAGCATAAGCTCCCTGTTTAAATAGTTCGGCCCGGCTTATGAAATAAAAGCTATCCATAAAGAAATAGTAATATTTAAAAAAGCAGAGGTTTAAAATATTTAGTATTACGATAACACGTAAGACCTTCTTTGTATCCTCTTGTTTTTCTTTTAAAGAGAAGAGCTTTTCCGAGAAATAAAAGTTTATCGCAATTACCAGAAGAAAATGAAGGGTAGATAAAAGACTGAAATAAGAATAAAATAGGACAGAAGAAATAATGAGCAGGTGTTTCTTATACTTATCCGGAATATTCCAATAAAGTAAAAAGGTGAAAAAGAAAAGAACTAAGAAAGGAATTGAATTGAAAAGCATTCCTTAATTCCTTCCTGTCCAGAGATAGAGAAAACGCGGCCCTTTTTGTAAAATAGAAAAGGTTTGGAGAGTTTCTAAAACCTCGGATTTCTCTGCCCTGGATTGTACCTGGTAGATATTCTTGAGATCATTTTTCGCCGGGCTATATACAATAATACGGGGTTCGCTGCCTTTGTCTGTTGGATTAAAATTATCCTGGTTTTTGAGTGTATTGATAGAGTCTTCGAAATAACCAATTTCATCAATGAGTCCCACATTTTTAGCCTGTTCGGCTGTATATACCCTGCCATCACAGAGAGGGCGTAATTGATCTTCCGATAAGGAAGGTCTGCCTTTTTTTACTACTGCAAAAAATTTGCTGTACAGGTCATCGATGATGGATTGAAGGATCATCTGCTGCTCTTCTGTCCTTACATGAGAACCGGAACCAATCGACTTATTGGGACCGGAGGTAATAGAATCATCAACAAATCCAATTTTGTCCAGCCCCTGTTTGTAATTGAAGGAAGTCATAATGACTCCGATAGAACCGGTGACGGTAGTCGGGTGGGCTATGATTTTATCGGAAGCCATGGAAACATAATAACCACCGGAAGCAGCCAGTCCCATATAAAGAGCGATAACCGGTATCTTTTTCTTTTTTTTGAATTCGAGGATTTCTCTGTACAGGATGTCGCTTGCGGTAACGGTTCCTCCGGGAGAGTCAATTTTTAGGATAATTCCTTTGATATCTTCATCTTTTAGGGCTTTGAGAAGGGAGTTTTTTATCATAGAAACCATGGATTCCGTACGAATTCCAAAGAAACCGGAGCTTTCTTCTCCGGAAATTTCTCCATCGATACTTAAGACCAGGATTTTATCTTTTCCACTTCCGCTTAAGGTATGTTCCTTGAGTTCTGTTCCTATTCCTCCTCCATCCGGAAAGAGGGATATAATACAATTTTGCAATAATAATCCAATCAGTAAAATAAGGCTATAAAAGTGTTTCATGCTGCATCCTCTTTATTTTCTGTTTTAGGGCTAAAATGGGCGTCTACTTTGTTGACAAGATCCATCATTACATCTTCTAATTTCTGTACGTATTCCTCCGGATTTTTTTCTCCTTTGGGAACGTAAAAAGGTTTGGAATATTCTATATATTGTTTCGCAAAGAACTTCGGAAATCTGTGTTTATCCCAGCTTCGTGTTTCGTAGTATCTGTCACAGGTGGAAAAAAAACTGACTACCGGTAGTCCTGTCATGGCTGCCATCTGTACGACTCCGGGCTGGATTTTATAAACGGGACCTCTCGGACCATCCGGTGTAAAAATCGGAACTTTTCCTTCTTTCATGGTTTTGAGTATGCTTCTGAGGGCAGTAGAGCCTCCCCGACTGGTAGAGCCCCGCACCGAGACCATATTAAAACGAAGAAAGGTTTGATAGGTGAGTTCACCATCCTTAGATAGGGAAACGAGGGGAGTTGTCATGACCTTTCGTTTTTTTTGCACATAACGGGAAACATGGTGGGTCAACAGGAGAATCTGGTTATGCCAGCCTGCAAGAATGAATCCACCGTGTTCATCGAGGAGTTTTTCGGTTTCCGGAGGAATATAAATTTCCTGACGGATAAACAAAAACCAGAATTGTAGTAGCCACTTAATCAGGTAACTGAAAACCTTATCTTTCATAGATTTCTCTTGATAGGTTTTCGCAAGACTTACAGGTAACAAGCTTTTATTTTCTTTCTAAGAGGGATTTCTATCATTTTTACACAAACAGGAGCGGAATATGCCAGGAATGGGATCCAGAAACGCTAGATTTTTAGAATCAGAGGAAGCGAGAGATATTCGTATTCTAACTGATTATAGCTATCCTGATGCAGAGCTTCATAAGCAAAAAGTCATTGATACGATTGTGATGTTTGGTTCAGCGAGGATTCGTCAGGCTGAATACTTTGATTCTCAAATTCACGAGTTAAAGGGGAAGGAAGGCCAGGAAAAAGAAATTCTTCGATTAAAAAAGGCTCGAAAACTTTCTCAATTTTATGAAGACGCAAGAAATCTTGCCGGTTTAATCACCCTCTGGGGAAAAGAAGTTTCTGCGGGTACGGATGAAAAACGCTTATTAGTCTGTACGGGAGGAGGGCCCGGAATCATGGAAGCCGGAAACCGGGGTGCGAGAGAAGTGGGTGGAAAGAGTGTGGCTTTAAATATTCAGCTTCCTTTTGAGCAGGTGCCGAATCCATACGCAGATGAAGAGTTAAGTTTTGAGTTTAATTATTTTTTTATTCGTAAACTCTGGTTTATTCACCTTGCAAAAGCTGTGGTGGTGTTTCCCGGGGGATTTGGAACGGTAGATGAGCTTTTTGAAACCCTGACTCTGTTACAAACCCGTAAAACTAAGACTTTAATCCCGGTTTTTCTTTACGGATCCAATTTCTGGAAGAGACTGGTAAACTTTGATATGTTCACAGAATTTGGATTGATTTCCGATGAAGACCTGGATCTTTTTCATTTTGTGGATTCTCCGGAAGAAACTATGGTGCTTTTGAAAGAAAAGGTGAATTTATAATTGACACTTACCTTTTAACCAAAATCCTGTCCACTGAGGAAAAATAAAGTATGGCAAGAAGATGTATGGTAACAGGCAGGGGGACTGTTTCCGGAAACAACGTTTCCCACTCCCACCTGAAAACAAGAAGAAAGTGGAAGATAAACATTGTAAAGAAACGAATCTTCCTTGAAGATGAGAACAGGTATGTAACGGTAAAGCTTTCTACCCGTGCCCTGAGGACTTTGAATAAGAAAGGCTTAAAAGCCGCTATTAAAGACGCCGGTGGCTCTCTACAAGCCATTGCTCCTAAAAAGAAAGACAATAAACAAGCCGCGCAAACAAAGAAGTAAGATCCCTTCTGAGTCTTCTGTAGAACTTACAGAAGAAGTAGAGGAAGAAGCTAACGAGTTTTATAGCTTCACGGAAACTGTGTATAACAGGCTTCAGGATTATTTTGGAGAATTAGAAACTCCCCTGAACTATACACACGACTATGAGCTGGCTATAGCCGTTATCTTGAGTGCCCAATGTACAGATGAAAGAGTCAACCAGGTTACCGAGGAACTCTTTCAGAAGTACAAAACACTCAAATCTTTTGCAGAAGCGAATCTGGAAGACCTTGAAGAAGCAATTTTTCCGACCGGTTTCTTTCGGAATAAGTCCAGGCTCATTAAGGGTTTTGCTTCCAAGTTAATTACTGACTATTCATCCAGGCTTCCTTCTACCATTTCCCAGTTGACTTCCCTGCCCGGAATTGGAAGAAAAACCGCCAATGTGATTTTAAACGAGGTTTTTGAAAAAGCTGAAGGTATCGTGGTGGATACCCATGTAAAACGTCTGGCCGCCAAACTCGGACTGACTACAGAGACCCTGCCGGAAAATATCGAATTTGATTTGATGGGCAAAATCGAAAAAATCTATTGGAGACGTTTCTCCTTATATCTCATTTTTCTCGGACGAAAACACTGTAAAGCCTACCGCACTGATTGTGAACGCTGTCCTTTAAGTGATATCTGTCCCTCTTCCTTAGAAAGGCGATAAAATGTTCCAACTTGACGATCGGTTTGAGCTGGTAACCAGGCATATTGTAATGCAAAAAGACCTGAATCAGCACGGCCATATCTTTGGAGGGACTATGCTTGCCTGGATCGATGAGGCAGCTGCTGTATACGTCATGCAGAAAATCTCATATTCGAATATCGTCACTGTGAGTATGGATGATGTGAATTTTAAGTCTCCGGGGAGAAACGGAGATATTATCGAGATATATGCCTATATTGAATCTACCGGAAAATCTTCCATAACCGTTCGTACTATTGCTACCAATCTCGATTCTTACTTTCGAAAACACCTTGTTATAGATTGTAAAATTACCTACGTTTGCCTTGACCTGAATGGAAGGCCTTATCCTTTTTTTCTAGAAAAATCGGTATAAGCAGTGGCTCTTTCTTTTCCCGTTTCTCCCGAAAAGCAGCAGGCTCTTTTCTTGAAGATGGAAGCTCTCGGAATCAAGGAATCCGACCTTGAAGAAAGCTTTACCCGAAGCGGCGGTAAGGGCGGGCAAAATGTAAACAAGGTTTCTACTGCCGTTCACTTAAAGCACCTTCCCTCAGGCATAGAAGTAAAATGCTCTGTATACAGAACACAGGGACTAAATCGTTACAAAGCCAGATCTATCCTCTGCGATAGGTTGGAGGAAAAAGAGAAAGGAGAGGATAGCAAGATGGAATTAAAAACGGAGAAGATTCGCAAACAAAAAAAGAGAAAAGAACGTAAAAGAAAGCAAAAAATAGAAGATATGAAAATCCATGATTTAGAAAGTGAGATTAGCGAGGAAGATATTCAACCTGACGAATAAGTTCTTCCTCTAAAGGTAGGATAGGAGTATGGTTACTGTCAGAGAAGAATATGTAACGAAAAATAAAGTTCGTATTGTTACTGCCGCATCCCTTTTTGACGGACACGATGCGAGTATTAACATCATGAGAAGGATTTTGCAGTCCAGCGGTGCAGAGGTGATTCATCTCGGACATAACAGACCGGTCAGCGAAATTGTGCAGGCAGCCATACAGGAAGATGCACAGGCGATAGCCCTGACTTCTTATCAGGGTGGGCATACGGAATATTTTTCTTATTTAAGAGAGTTATTAAATAAGGAAAACTGCAATCATATTCGAATTTTTGGTGGAGGAGGGGGAACGATTCTTCCTTCCGAAATTGAAGAACTTCAAAAGAAAGGAATTACCAGGCTTTATTCTCCTGACGATGGAAGAAAACTCGGTCTCCAGGGAATGATAAATGATGTATTAGAAAAGTCTGATTTTTCCTGCATAGAAGCTAAACCACATACTTCTTTACTCTCTGCTTCGAGACAGGTCTTACTGGCTCATTGTATCAGTCTGATTGAAAATTCTAAACCTGTCCCTGAGGAGTATCTGGAAAAGTTAAGGCAAGAGATTCCAACAAAACCTCTTGTTTTGGGAATTACGGGAACCGGTGGAGCCGGTAAATCTTCTTTGACCGATGAATTAGTCTTGCGTTTTCAAAAAGATTATCCCGATGTAGAAATTGCTATTCTATCTATTGATCCTACCCGCAAGAAAACCGGTGGGGCTCTTTTAGGAGACCGAATCCGGATGAATTCGATTCACCACCCCCAAATTTTTATGCGTTCTCTGGCCACAAGATTTGATCATCAATCAGTGAATCCTCATGTTCAGGAAATTACAGAACTCTTTAAAGCTGCGGGTTTCCCTTTCATTATTGTGGAAACAGCGGGTATCGGTCAATCAGATACAAGAATTACGGAACTTGCCGATCTCAGCCTCTACGTGATGACACCTGAATACGGAGCTGCCAGCCAATTAGAGAAAATCGATATATTAGATTATGCTGATTATATTGCGATTAATAAATTTGATAGAAAAGGTGCGAAAGACGCTCTGAGAGATGTTGCAAAACAGTACCAGAGAAATCATAAGCTTTTTGAAAAACCCTTAGAAGAAATGCCTATTTTTGGAACGGTGGCTTCGCGTTTCAATAACGAGGGTGTAAATGAGTTATATACAGCTATTTTTTCTCAGGCAAGAGAAAAACTTGGTTTTTTTGATGATATTCGCTTTGATCACCCGGTTCAAAAGAGTCAGGATATTATTCCACCCGAAAGAGTTCGCTACCTTTCTGAAATCGTAGAAAGTTCAAAAGAATTTAATGCTTTCATTAAAAAAGAAAAAGAAATCGCTTCGAAAGCCTATCGTCTTCAGGGAGCTGTTCGGGAATTCTCCTCTGAACCAGAAATTAAAGAGAAAATTCAGAATAAATTTTATATTAAGCATGCCGAACTCTCTGATTCTTCTAAAAAGATTTTGGATAACTGGGAACAAAAAAAATCCGGTTTTCGTAAAGATTTTTTTTCCTATACGGTTCGGGGAAAGGAAATTCGGGTAGAAAATTATTTTACCTCTCTTTCTGATTTAAAAATTCCTAAAATAGGCTTTCCTAAGAGTGCTGATTGGGGAGATATTCTGGAATGGAATTATAAGGAAAATTTTCCCGGAGAATTTCCTTTTACTTCCGGAGTCTACCCTTTTAAACGAAGCGGAGAAGACCCTACCCGAATGTTTGCTGGTGAAGGAGGCCCGGAAAGAACGAATCGCCGTTTTCACTATCTTTCCCGTAATAGTGAAGCCAAACGTTTGTCCACCGCATTTGATTCTGTAACCCTATACGGAGAAAATCCGGATAAAAGACCGGATATTTATGGGAAAATCGGAAACTCCGGTGTCTCAATTGCTACTTTAGATGATGCTAAAAAACTCTATTCGGGCTTTGACCTCTGTGCTCCGAATACTTCGGTTTCCATGACGATTAACGGTCCGGCTCCAATTCTTCTGGCATTCTTTTTCAATGCAGCGATCGATCAGCAGTGTGAAAAATATATTTTTCAGAATGGACTCGAAGAAGAAGTTCATAAGAAAAAAGAAGAACTATATAAACAATTTAGCCAGATTCCTCCTGTCTACCGGGGAGAACTTCCTGCCAGCAATAATAAGCTGGGTCTTTTTTTACTGGGTTTGAGTGGTAAGGATGTTTTGAGTCCCGAAGTTTATGAAAATATAAAAAAAGATACCATTCAAAAGGTGCGGGGTACTGTCCAGGCTGATATTTTAAAAGAAGACCAGGCACAAAATACCTGTATTTTTTCTACTGAATTTTCTTTGAAGCTAATGGGAGATATACAGGAATACTTTATCGAAAATGGGGTGCGAAACTTTTACTCTGTATCTATATCCGGGTACCATATTGCAGAAGCTGGTGCGAATCCCATAAGCCAGTTAGCTTTTACTCTTGCCAATGGTTTTACCTATGTAGAATATTACCTGGCCAGGGGAATGAAGATTGATGATTTCGCACCCAACTTTTCCTTCTTCTTTTCGAATGGAATGGATCCGGAATACAGTGTAATCGGAAGGGCAGCAAGGAGGATCTGGGCAAAGGCGATGAAGTATAAATATAAGGCCTCTCCCCGCAGTCAGATGCTTAAGTATCATATCCAGACTTCAGGACGTTCTTTACATGCCCAGGAAATCGACTTTAATGACATCCGTACCACATTACAGGCTTTATATGCAATATATGATAATTGTAATTCTTTGCATACGAACTCTTATGATGAGGCGGTAACTACGCCTACTGAAGAGTCGGTAAGAAGAGCCTTAGCAATTCAATTAATTATAAACAGGGAACTGGGAACGACAAAGGCTGAAAATTACATTCAGGGAAGCTTTATTAGTGATGAACTAACCGATCTTGTGGAGGAAGCGGTATATGCCGAGTTTAATCGGCTTACGGAAAGGGGGGGTGTTCTGGGTGCCATGGAACTGATGTACCAGAGAAATAAAATTCAGGATGAGTCTATGTTCTATGAAGGTCAGAAAATGTCGGGTGAATACCCAATTATTGGTGTAAATACTTTTCTGGATGAAAAAGGTTCTCCTATCATCGTTCCCGATGAAGTAATTCGCTCTACCGATGAAGAAAAAGATTCTCAGATTTTTGCACTGAATGAACTTCACAAGCGATACTATTCAGAATATGAGAATCATCGAAAATACTTAGAATCCTCTGTAATGGAAAATCGTAATGTGTTTGAGGCTCTTATGAACCTTGCACCTTATTTATCCCTGGGGCAAATAACTTCCCGTCTGTATGAATTGGGCGGGAAATATAGAAGAAATATGTAAAAGGAAAAAGACTTGAGTATAAAACAGAAATATATCTTTATTACCGGAGGAGTATCCTCCTCTCTTGGAAAAGGCGTAACCGTTGCCGCCCTGGGTTGCTTATTAGAGGGCAGAGGTTATACGGTTGCCCTGCAAAAAATGGATCCTTATATCAACATCGATCCGGGAACGATGAGTCCTTATCAGCATGGGGAAGTCTTTGTAACGGATGATGGAGCTGAAACAGATTTGGATCTCGGTTACTATGAGCGTTTTACCCGGGCCAGCTATTCAAGGAAAAATTCGGTTAGTACTGGCCAAATCTACAATGCAGTTATCAATCGGGAAAGAAGAGGAGATTATCTGGGACGCACGGTTCAGGTAGTTCCCCATATTACGAATGAAATTCGTTCTCGCTTTACCTTGCTCGGAAAAGAGTCCAGGGCAGATATTATTATCGTTGAGATTGGTGGAACCGTTGGAGACATAGAGTCGGTTCCCTTTTTAGAAGCTATTCGCCAGATGCGTTATGAATACGGAAAAGAACAGGTCTGTTTTATACACCTGACTTTAGTTCCGACGATTACAGCTGCCGGGGAAGCCAAAACGAAACCCACACAGCATTCGGTGAAAGAATTGCTGGCCTTAGGGATACAACCGGATGTTCTTGTATGCCGGATTACCAGTGCTCTGACAAAAGAAATGAAAAGTAAGATTTCTCTTTTTTGTAATGTGAGAGAAGAAAATGTAATTTCTGCGGTAGATATAAAAACTTCTATATATGAAATTCCTAAAATGTATCGAGATGAAAAACTTGATGAGGTTGTATTGAAGTCTTTAAATCTTCCTTCGAATAAGTTAAACTTTACTGAATGGGAAAAAATCATCAAAAAGATAAAGGAAGCCAGTAAGAAAGTAAATATAGCGATTGTTGGAAAGTATATCAGTTTACAGGATGCCTACCGTTCTATTTATGAATCTCTTTCCCATGGAGGAATTGAAAATGATGTGGTGGTTGAGTTGACCAAAATTGATCCTGAAAAGGTGGATAAAAACTCGATAAAGGAACAATTGAAAAATTGTCATGGTGTTTTGGTCCCGGGAGGATTTGGAGAAAGAGGGATTGAAGGTAAAATTTTAGCCATTCAGTATGCAAGGACGAAAGGGATTCCATTTTTTGGAATATGTCTCGGTATGCAGTGTGCTGTAGTTGAGTTTGCCAGGAATGTCCTGAACTGGAAAGATGCGAATTCCACCGAGTTTTCTCCAAATACAGAAAAGCCGGTAATTTCCATGATAGAAGAACAAATTGAGATTGAGCAACTGGGGGGAACTATGCGTCTCGGTGCTTATCCCTGTATAATCGAGAAAGATTCTTTAGCATTTACGGAATATAAGAAAGTCGAGATTTCTGAACGACATAGACACAGATTCGAATTTACCCTGCGATATAAGGAAGATTTTATCAAAGCAGGAATGACTTTTCCCGGTTATTCCCCGGATGAGAAGTTAATGGAAATAGTAGAAGTTAAGTCTCATCCCTGGTTTGTAGGTGTACAGTATCATCCGGAATTTCAGTCCAAACCTTTTGAACCGCATCCTCTTTTTGTTGGCTTTATACGGGCCGCCAGTAAATATTTAAATAAGAAGGTAGAAAAATGAAAACAGCATCGGAAAGAGAATTTTTAAATGGAAAGAAAATAGGGGCGAAGGAGGGTTTTTTCCTTATCGCCGGCCCCTGTGTTATGGAATCCCGTGATTTACTCGACAGGGTTGCGGGTGAAATGACGGAAATATGTGCAGAACTTGGAATATTCTATATATTTAAAAGTAGCTTTGATAAGGCAAATCGTTCTTCCGTGAAATCGTACCGGGGTTGTGGACTGAGCGAGGGAATTAAGAATCTTGAATATATCAAGGCAAAATATAAGGTTCCTGTGCTGACTGATGTGCATGAGACGGCTCAGGTGCAGCCTCTTCAGGATGTATTAGATATTTATCAAATTCCGGCTTTTCTATGCAGACAGACGGACCTGATAGTTGAAGCGGCCCGTACGGGGAAGTGGGTGAATGTGAAAAAGGGGCAGTTTTTAGCCCCGGCAGATGCAAGGCATATTGTGACAAAAATTCAGGAATGTGATTCTGAAAAATATTTAATTACAGAAAGAGGAAGTAGCTTTGGTTATGGAAACCTTGTCTTTGACACAAGAACTATGCCTATATTACATAATATGAATATACCAGTTATCTTTGATGCCACTCATTCCGCACAGCTTCCGGGGGCTGCCGGTAATATAACAGGAGGACAGAGAGAGTTTATTCCTGATTTGATGCGTTCGGCTGTAGCCGCAGGAATAGAAGGAATTTTTATGGAAGTACATCCGGAACCAGAAAAAGCTCTATCCGATTCTACTACACAGTATGAGCTTTCTAAAATAAAGGATTTACTAAAAAAGATAAAGGCACTCGATACTTTTGTAAAGGAAACGTTTGTTGTAGGCTAGAAATGTAGTGAGTAATTCTTGAAAAAGAAGTTCCTTTGTTATAATATATTTGCTTTACTTAGACAAAGGTTTCGAATTATATTGTATCACTTTTCCGTTGTTATTTGGTTCATTTTTTATTCCCGGATGATATTCATACAGCCTTTAATAATTGGTTTAAGCCCCCGTTGCTAAAAGCTGTTCCCATTCATAATTCGTAATATTCTTCTGTTCTTTTGAAAACTCCACTCCAACGAGATAAATTTCCCTGTTTTCTGGGCTTAAGTGTTTTTCGTAGTATTTTTTTTTCTTGATTTGTTCCAGTGCAGATCCTTTTTCTGTGAGTTCAATTACCTTGAACTCAAACACATAAACTTTTTTCTCGATGAAGACTGTCATATCTACCTGACCGTTATTATTCGGTTCTTCGGCACGCACGTCCAAACCGAGGGCGGTGAAATAACAGTAAAAGATGGAGGCATAATAGCCTTCGTAGTTTGCCATCGTATTCTTGCGATACCAGTTATGGGGGATAGATGCAAAGAAGGAGTAGAATAAATCTTTTAATCCGGGTAGATCGGGTATAGTTAAAATCTTATGTAATTCAATCAGGTTCTTGTTTGTTTTATTGCCATCAGATAGATAATTCAGGATCACTTCTGTAAAGCTCATTTTTACTTCGAGGTTTGGATAGGTAAGAGAATAAAATGTTTTTGCACCGACAGTAAATTTTTCTTTGATAGTCAAGTATCCCGTTTGAAAGAGAATAGTTTCCAGGCGGATTTGTTCAACATCAAAAGCTCCCAGTTCCTGTTCGGATAGTTCTACATGCTCGATCTGAATGGGGTTGTATTGGTTTTCCTGTATTAACTTGATCAAAAAGGAAGGGCTTCCTGTTTCGAACCAATAGTTTTTAAATTCCCCTTTATCAAAAAAAAGTAATATATCAAAAGGATTATATACCTTATCACCCAAAAAGTTATAGCCGTTGTACCAAAGTTTTAGTTTTTCTCTGTCTACACCTTCGAGACGATCCTCAAACAAAGGAAGTTCACTTTCTGTGTAACCGCAGATCGTCGCATAACGTCTATCCAGGCTTATATCGGTTAGGTTATTGAGACCGCTGAAGAGATTGACCTTGGAGAATTTAGATACCCCTGTTATAAAAGCAAATTTGATATATCTATCAGAGTCTTTAATCACCGAGTAGAAACCTTTCAGGATTTCTCTTATCTCTAAGGCCGTTTCTTTCTTTACGATATTATCCAGGATTGGTTTGTCATATTCATCAATCAGGATAATTACTCTTTCATTATATTTTTCTGTACTATGAATGATTAGTTCTTTGAGACAACTACCCGGTTCAGGTAAGTTACAGGTAACTCCCAATTTTTGTTGATTAAAATGAAGTAATTCTTTAATTTTATTTTCAACATTCAAGGGAGTTTGCATAATCCCACCACCAAAGCTAATCATAATAACCGGATGTTTTTTTGTCCAATCCCAGTTCTTTTCCAGATACAGTCCCTTGAATAGCTTCTCATTCCCTTCAAAGGCTTCTTTTAGCGTATCTAAAAAGGAACTTTTGCCAAAGCGTCGCGGACGGGATAGAAAATAGTACGTTCCATTATCCACAAGTTGTTTGATGAATTGCGTTTTGTCCACATAATATAGATCATCATGAATCATTTTGGAAAATGTCTGTACGCCGAGCGGAAGCTTTTTCATAAAACCAGATTCGCTTTTATAAAAGGTTTTTGTCAAGAGCTTAAAATGGAATAATTAAGAGAAGTATTATGTCTCTAATCGCAATGGAGAGTGACTCATTTCATTCGCTCAGGAGCCGCGACCGAAGGGAGCCGGAGCCAAGCCTATTTTTGTCATATTTTCCGTGGAGAGTGAAATTTTCCTTGATGTTTATTCTGACATATCTGCAAGATGGCAATACCCCCTTATGGGATTTTTGCCATGTTTATGAGAGTAATCATTAAAATTTTACTGAGACTTCCTCTTTTATCAGTCCTTCTTTTTTCTCAGTGTACGAAAGCTCTCTATGATGTTCTGCAAATGTCTCCCGAAGGTCTGAGTCCCGTGCCCATGGCTCTTTTTGTTACGGCTGAGAACCTGATTTCTACAATAACTATCCAGAACCCGGTTTCTGTGATGCAGGAGGGAACGAAAGTTCAGCTTTTACTGAAAATAGAAAACTCTCATTTACCCACCCGAATGTATCTTGAGTCCGAAGACCCGGCACTCGTATGTCAAAAAGAGAATGGAGAGTATTCTCAAAAACTGGAACTATTAGCCGACGCAAAGGAAGAAAGGATTTCTCTTTTCGCAGTAGAGGATGCGAATTCAGTGAACGAGCGTGTTGTTCTGCATTTTCGCACATCCGAAGGTACAGAAAAAGAGCTATCGGTTCAAATTTGGGATAACGATACGGACATTCGTCTCTCATATAATCTACCCGAATCTTTGTTGGAAGGAAGCGGTGGGAATTTTCGTCTGAAACTGAATACCGAACCCAGAGAAGCTGTAAAACTCAAGTTTTCTCTCTCGCACCCGGAGAGCCTTTCTCTTTCCCCGGAAGAAGTCGAATTCACAAAGGAGAACTATAGCACAGAAAAAGAGATCCAAGTTTTTGCAAAAGAAGATTCTAACTCTGTGTCGGAAAATGTATCGATACGGTTTTCTACAGGAGAAGTAAAAACCCTGCAAATTGTGGATAATGACATTTCTGCTGTATTCTCCGTAAGCTCTCTGACTCTGCTCGAAAACAGTACTGCAAGAATCAAAGTTCGGCTGAGTTCCAATCCAGCGAGCACACAAACTCTTAAACTTACGATTCAGAACAATTTGAACCTGAGTGCTTCACCTTCAGAGCTTCAATTTACTGCTGAGAATTGGAATATAGAGCAGGAGATAAGCCTTACTGCCCCGGCAGATTCGGACTATTTGAACCATTCGGTTACCCTTGTGGCGTCTTCTGCTTCCTTAGTCAGTGCAACTTTACCTGTCTTTGTTCAGGATGCAGAAGCCCAGAATATCTTTATTACAGGCGGAGAAAATGTTCTGGAGGGAGAGACGATTCAGTATAAGGTAAAGCTGAATAAGAAGCCGGTTCTTCCGGCAAAAGTGAGCTTTACATCTTCTAATCTGGTAAAAATTTACCCTGAGTCCATCTACTTCACCGCTGAGGATTATAATACAGAAAAAACTCTGACGATTACCGCTATTTCTAACGATGGAAATGAAACCTCCGAAACAGTGCAAATTCAGGCGAGCTATGAGGGCTTTGCCAGTACTACCAAAGACCTTTTGATTATCGATAAGGACACGAAGATAGTATTTAAAGAAATCGGCCTGCCATTCAAAGAGGGAGAAAACAGCTTTTTTCGACTGACGCTTTCCGGTAATCCGGGAATAGCGAGAACCATAGTTCTGTCTGATAATCAGGAAGATTTAGCATTATCTCCTATGAGTATAACCTTTGATAGTACAAACTGGGAGACTGGCATCAGCATCACCACAACACAGGCAGAAGATGATGATTTCTTAGCAGATGCCTACATGATAAGTGTGAGTAATGATTTTCTCCCGGATATAAGTTATGAAGGATATATACAGGATAATGATAGTATGCTGGATGGTTCGATTGCCTACTACCCCTTCAATGGCAATTCTGACGATGAAAGCGGGAATAATAATCATGGTACACCCAACGGAGCAACTTTAACGACAAATCGGTATAATTATAAAGATAGAGCTTATAGTTTTGATGGTGTGAATGATTTTATATTTGTTCCTAGTTCACCTTCTTTATCAACATTATCTAATGGAATTACTATTTCGAGTTGGGTAAATGTTGCAACAGATTCAGAAATTGGTTCAATTATATCAAAGGGGAATAATAACTTATTTCAATACAGACTTTACTTACACTGGGGAGATATATATTTTTTTCAATTTGTAAATTCAACAGGAGAACTTATAAATTATTATATACCTTATGTTTTAAATTTAGATAAATGGAATATGGTTACTGTATCATATGATAATGAATACATTTCTCTATACTTTAATGGGAGTTTAATTTCTCAATCAATAAAAATTGCAAATATAGGATATGTTGAAGCAAATATAGAAATAGGTAGAGATCCTGTTGTTTCTACAGAATATACTAAGGGGAAAATCGACGATATAATAATATTCAATAAAGCCTTAACTGATTCAGAAGTATTAGCTATTTACAACGACACAACGGAAGTCAGAAAAAGCTGTAAGGCAGTATTGGATGACGGTCTATCTGTAGGTGATGGAGTTTACACTATCGACCCCGATGGAGTGGGAGGTGACGCTCCATTCTGGGCTTACTGTGATATGACAACAGATGGTGGTGGCTGGACACTGGCATTAAAGGCTGATGGTACCCAGCCTACATTTAATTATTATGCAAGCTATTGGACAACAGATGATTTATTTCCTACCAATGCTCTGGATATTATACCTTCTTTAACTAAAGAAGAATACAAAAGTCCTGCTTTTAATAATTTAGATTATTCTGAAATAAGGCTAGTTATGGATACATCAGGAGATGTTCGAGAGCTAAAAATATCATTATCTCAGGATTCACTTAAAACTATGTTTCAGGGAGGATATATTCCAACAAATTTTGGCCGTGCTGCATGGAAAGCAATGGTGCCGGATAGTAGTTTGCAGTATAATTGTAATAGAGAGGGGATTAATAATGTTATTCCGGGTTGGTCTTTATTAGATGGTGTGCGAATTGGTATAATTGGTAATCAAGAAAATGATTGTGCTTCTCCAGATAGTGGAATTGGTATTGGTTTATCTGATTATGTAAATGTAGGAAATTTTGCTATCTGGTGGTGTGATAATTGTTATCCGGATAAAGGTGGGCGGAATACTCCTTCTTTCGCTTATATATGGATAAGATAATGCTTCCCTTTGGCTCATCCGGTTACTGAGCAAGCGAAGCGCGTCGAAGTATCGGCTCAGGGGGCGCAGTAATCAGGAGCATCCGGTCGTTCGCCAGGGTGTGGAATACCCACTTCCTGAGAGTGCGCCGGCTGAGCGAGCAACGCGAGCCGAAGCCAAGCCAAGACATAAGGATATTATAATATGAAAGTAGAGTTGAATTCAGGCATACATATATTAAAGAAAGGCTTTATACTCCTTTGTATTTTACTCTATTCCTGTACTCAGGAAGCTCTCGAACAAATAAAAGCTCCTGAGCCTTCGGGTTGGACAGAAGAAGAAGTTGCTTCTTTATTAGCTTTTAAAGTAGGAAGGTTTGAGTATAATACAAATACAGGAAATAATTTTGACAATACTGCTATTGCTATACTAAATCATATCCCCTCTGATAAATCAACAGATGTAAATGTAGCTGAAAAAGTAACTGTGGAATTCAGTGAAGCTCTTGATGCCAACAGTATCAATGAAAATACAGTTATCCTGAGTCAGAATGGAACTCGTATTTCTGCAAATACTTCTGTAGAGGGCAAAATTTTAAGAATAACACCCACTTCGCCTTTGAGCTACGATACAAACTATACTCTACTCCTTACAACAGGTATTAAAGACGAAAAAGGAAACCAAATACAATCCGACTATTCTTTCCAATTTCATACTGCACAAAAAAAAGACAGCATACCTCCTGAGATTACAGCTACAGACCCTGTAAGTGGGCAAACGGGAATTTTATCCGGCCATACCATTCTTGTGACTTTTTCTGAAGAACTATCTGCTGATAGTGTAAGTGCAGATACAATTCAAATCACAACAGATACAGGAAATATTGACAAAAATTATACGGTATCCGGAAATGTATTACAAATAATAGCCAGTCCATATTTACCCACACAGAAAAAGATAAGCCTGAGTATAAAAAAAGAAATCAGCGATCTTGCCGGAAATCCAATGAGTTCTGATTATGAGTTTTTCTTTTATACCGCTGATGACATCCCACCGACCGTAAAAGCCACTAATCCAACAAACAATGCAAGTATGGTCAGTCCGAATAGTAAAATATCTATTCTCTTTTCTGAGGTTCTGGATTATAACACGGTAAATGCAGCAACTGTTCTTTTTCAAAAAGACGGAGTCCCGGTAGAAGCTACTATCGAATTGAAGGATGATACAATCTGGATAAGCCCGCTGTCAAGCTTAGAACTCACTGCAAACTATACGGTTACTCTGACAGGTGGATTGAAAGACCTTTACGGCAATGCTCTTGCAGAAAACTATACATTTAGCTTCCAGAGCTACAGTTTAAATTTACAGGTAGCAGCCGGCTATACGTCTACCTGTGCGATTATTCCTCCGGGTAATTTGAAATGCTGGGGAATGGGTTCCTTTGGTATTTTAGGAAATGGCGATACAGCTAATATCCTTTCTATTTCTGAGGCAGTGCGACTTAATTTTGGTTTTTTTATAACCGTAGAACAGGTATCGGTTGGAATATCTCATGCCTGTGCAGTTCTTTCCAATAAAAAAGTAAAATGCTGGGGAGATGGTGCTTACGGAAAATTAGGTGATCCAAATATATCTGAAATCATTGATATAAACGAGGCTCTCTATTTACCCTTCCCGGAAGATATTGTCCAGATACAAACCGGTTCCTTTTCCACCTGTGCTCTATCCGTGTCCGGGAAGGTCTATTGTTTCGGAATCAATTTCAACGGCCAATTAGGAAATTCTAATAATCTGGATATAACAGATGCCTCTAAAGCTATTCCTATAAGCTTTAATCCTAAGGCTATAAAAATTAGCTCCGGTAACAACCATACCTGTGCACTTTTAGAAGATAAGACCCTCCGATGCTGGGGAGCCAATTATGCCGGCCAGTTGGGTTATGGGGATAGACTGGATAGGAATGATGCGGCGACTTTATCAGCTGTAGATGTGGGTGGAGATGTGGCTGATATTATTGCGGGTTCGACTCATACCTGTGCTATTCTCAGCGATGAAAGTGCAAAATGTTGGGGGGATGGAGTGAACTACCAAAACGGTGACGGCAGCGGAGAAAGGTGGTTACTTTTGCCTAAAAAATTAAATATCACAGAGTCCGTAACAGAAATAGCAGCTGGAAATGCTCATACCTGTTTATTACTGCAAACCGGAAAACTTCGCTGCTTTGGAAAAGGAACTTTGCAGGCAGGTATACCACTGGGTTATGCTCAAGGCATTATTTATCAAACTCCTGAAACAGCACCGGATATAAGTTTTTCAAATAGTGTCATTCATGTGTACGCACGAGGAGAACATACCTGTGCCCTACTAAGTACCGGGGCTTTGAAATGCTGGGGTTGGGCTGCTTACGGTCAATTGGGTTATGGAAATACGGATAATATTTATCAAGCAACAGGTGCGGGGGATCTATATTTTGAATAAAATAATCTTATTATTACTAATATTCTACAATTGTTATGAAGCTACTTTTACTCACCCGGCAGAAGGAGCCGGTGGAATAATAATTGGGTTTGTTCAAACAGAAAAAATAAATATACTGGTATCCGGAAATCCTGAAAGTATGGATGAGGGAAACACGCAGAAAATCGGTATAAAATTTTCCGGACAGGCGGAAAAATACAGAAAAATAAAAGTTTCATCTAATAGTCCTGCACTGTTAGTCAATAACAGTCAGGAAGTGGAACTTGAGTTTTTATCCGGTACGGGTACTACAGAACAGCAGATCGAACTCTATGCAAAGCCGGATGGTAACTCCAGCTCGGAAGAAGTTTTATTAGAGTTCAGTTCTGAAGGAATCAGTTCCTTATCCATAAAAATTCTAATTCATGATAATCAAAAATATAATATTCTTGTAAGTAGTGATTCGAGTAATAGTTTGGTTGAAGAAGCAACTGGAAAGATCGGTTTTTCTTTGGGAATTAAACCGGAAGCGAATGTAGCTTTAAATCTTGCGAATAGTGATGCAAGTTCGGTGACTATGGATAAATCTGTTTTGAGCTTCACCCCGGAAAACTATAGTACAATTCAGTATATCAATATAAGTATCAATGATGATTATAACGAGACAAAAACCTATACGTTTACAGCTACGGTTGAAACAGAGTCTAAAACACATTCTGTGCAATTAACAGACAATGATTTTTCCTATTACCAGGTAAGTAGTTCACAGAGTAATCAGTACTACAGTCCTACAATTCTCCAGGCAGAAGGAAGTTTGTATATTGCTGCGAGAAATTATTCTTTAAATAATACACTAACTATTTATAAATGTGATAGCAATGGAGAAAATTGCATTTTTAAAAATGATTCTACAGGAGCCGGGAATCATTCAGCTTTACTTCCACAAATCGCTTATGATGCTACAAATCAGAAGATTGTCATAATAACATCAAATCGTTCTTCCGGAAGTATTGCTTTATCTTTATTTCACTGTTCTTTGGACTTGAGTAATTGCTCTCATTCGGTTATAGCAAATTCAAGTGACAGAGGGGGAGACCCAAAACTACTACTCAGTGCTGGCAAACTGTATGCTTCCGGAATCGATGGAAGTCGTTCCTATCTCTTTATATGCAATTTAGACGGAAGCGGATGTTCCACGGTGGAAATGTTTGAACAGGCCAATCCCGGTGCCGGATATCTCGCGAGAGGAATGTTTAGAGTCGGTGATAAAATCCACATCTTTTTTACAGGTGGATATTATACTGCAAATTTAGAGCCTATTTTTTATGTCCCGGTTGTAAAAATTTTTAATACTCTGGATAACAGCTATGAGACAAAGTA
Source organism: Leptospiraceae bacterium (assembly GCA_024233835.1). Lineage (NCBI taxonomy): Bacteria > Pseudomonadati > Spirochaetota > Leptospiria > Leptospirales > Leptospiraceae > Leptospiraceae bacterium. Next base: position 336,565 of record JACKPC010000006.1, on the reverse strand, counting down.
TTTAAGTAACATACCGAGAACTGGCTTTGGACCTTCGGCTATTTATCGGAACAGTAATAATAAAATATTAGCTGTTAGTAATAATCGTAGTATCGACGGGAGACTCTGGCTTTATTCCTGTGATCCATCTATCTATGCCTGCGATACTTTTGATCTTAGTGCGAATAATCCTTTTGCGAGTTACTATCCTGAAATACTATTTAGTGAAGAAAAAAATTTGTTGTATGTTCTGGCGTATAATTCGGCTGACCTGAATCATTTATATATGAATCAATGTAGCCTGAGTGTTGATAATTGTAAATCAGTCAATATTTCAAAAGGCAAGACGGTTTATGCAGATCAGACTGAATACCATATAAAATCAATTATTGATAGCAGTAAGCGTCGTTTATTAACCGTTTTCACCGAAAAAGATACCGGAAAACTGGGCCTTGTCAGATTTGGCCTCGGAGGGTTTTAGATGCTTCGGCTCATCCGGTTGCTGTCCTTCGACTCATTTCATTCGCTCAGGAGCCGTAAACGAAGTGCATCGAAGCACGCTCAGGATCCGCGACCGAAGGGAGCCGAAGCCAAACCTATTTTTGCCATGTTTGTGAGAGTAATCATTAAAATTTTACTGAGACTTCCTCTTTTATCAGTCCTTCTTTTTTCTCAGTGTACGAAAGCTTTCTATGATGTTCTGCAAATGTCTCCTGAAGGTCTGAGTCCCGTGCCCATGGCTCTTTTTGTTACGGCTGAGAACCTGATTTCTACAATAACTATCCAGAACCCGGTTTCCGAGATGCAGGAGGGAACGAAAGTTCAGCTTTTACTGAAAATAGAAAACTCTCATTTACCCACCCGAATGTATCTTGAGTCCGAAGACCCGGCACTCGTATTTCAAAAAGAGAATGGGGAGTATTCTCAAAAACTGGAACTATTAGCCGACGCAAAGGAAGAAAGAATTTCTCTCTTCGCAGTAGAGGATGCGAATTCAGTGAACGAGCGTGTTGTTCTGCATTTTCGCACATCCGAAGGCACAGAAAAAGAGATGTCGGTTCAAATTTGGGATAACGATACGGACATTCGTCTCTCATATAATCTACCCGAAACTTTGCAGGAAGGGAGTAGTTGTAAATTCCGTCTGAAACTGAATACCGAACCCGGAGAAGCTGTAAAACTCAAGTTTTCTCTCTCGCACCCGGAGAGCCTTTCTCTTTCCCCGGAAGAAGTCGAATTCACAAAGGAGAACTATAGCACAGAAAAAGAGATCCAAGTTTTTGCAAAAGAAGATTCTAACTCTGTGTCGGAAAATGTATCGATACGGTTTTCTTCAGGAGAAGTAGAAACCCTGCAAATTGTGGATAATGACATTTCTGCTGTATTCTCCGTAAGCTCTTTAACTATGTCCGAAAATAGTACTGCAAAACTAAAAGTCCGCCTGAGTTCCAATCCTGCGAGTACGCAAACTCTTAAACTAACGATTCAGAACAATTTGAACCTCGGTGTTTCACCGGCTGAAATCCAATTTACTTCTGAGAATTGGAATATAGAGCAGGAGATAAGCCTTACTGCCCCGGCAGATTCAGACTATCTGAACCATTCGGCTACCCTTGTGGCGTCTTCTGCTTCTTTGGTCAGTGCAACTTTACCTGTCTTTGTTCAGGATGCAGACTCCCAGAATATCCTTATTACAGGCGGAGAAAATGTACTGGAAGGAGAGACGATTCAGTATAAGGTAAAGCTGAATAAGAAGCCGGTTCTTCCGGCAAAAGTGAGCTTTACATCTTCTAATCTGGTAAAAATTTACCCTGAGTCCATCTATTTCACAGCTGAAGATTATAATACAGAAAAAACTCTGACGATTACCGCTATTTCTAACGATGGAAATGAAACCTCCGAAACAGTGCAAATTCAGGCGAATTATGAGGGCTTTGCCACTGCAAGCAAAGACCTATTGATAATAGATAAGGACACGAAGATAGTATTTAAAGAAGTCGGCCTGCCCTTCAAAGAGGGAGAAAATAGCTTTTTTCGGCTTACTCTCTCCGGTAATCCGGGAATAGCGAGAACCATAACTTTATCTGATAATCAGGAAGATTTAGCCCTGTCTCCTGTGAGTATAACCTTTGATAGCACAAACTGGGAGACTGGTATCAGCATCACTACCACACAGGCAGAAGATGATGATTTCTTAGCAGATGCCTACATGATAAGTGTGAGTAATGATTTTCTCCCGGATATAAGTTATGAAGGATATATACAGGATAATGATAGTATGCTGGATGGCTCGATTGCCTACTACCCCTTCAATGGCAATTCTGACGATGAAAGCGGGAATAATAATCATGGAATACCCAACGGAGCAACTCTGACAACAAACCGGTATAATTATAAAGACAGGGCTTATAGTTTTGATGGTGTGGATGATTATATATTTGTAAATAGTACGTTTTCAGAGTTAAATGAGAATTTAACTCTATCATTTTATTTTAATCCCAAACCTTCTCAGTTAATGTTTGCTGGAATAATAGATAAGAGCCATGCTCAGATAGTTAATTCGAATTATGCTTATAACTGGGTCATTCAAAAAAATATTGATAATGATGAAGAATATTATTTTGGTTATGGTAATATTCACTCATATACCAATATCCCTGCATCACAAGCGATACCGGTAAAGCTCAATTTGTGGAATCATATTATGATTGTCAAAAATGGTTTTATTGTTAAAATTTACGTTGATGGTGTATTACTATCGGAAACATTAAATGCAATCAGTGAAATTGCCTATTCTGAACTACCACTATATATTGGAACAGTTAATGGTTTAAATCGTTATTTTAATGGGAAAATCGACGATATAATAATATTCAATAAAGCTTTAACTGATTCAGAAGTGTTAGCTATTTACAACGATACATCAGAAGTCAGAAAAAACTGTAAAGCAATACTTGATGATGGTTTGGCTCACGGTGATGATGTATACATGATCGACCCCGATGGAGTGGGAGGTGACGCTCCATTCTGGGCTTATTGTGATATGACAACAGATGGTGGTGGCTGGACTCTGGCATTGAAGGCAGATGGAAACAACGATACATTCAAATATGATGCTGTCTACTGGGAGAACAATGATTTATTTCCTGCAAATGCACTGGATATAACCCCTTCTTTAACTAAAGAAGAATACAAAAGCCCTGCTTTTAATACATTAGATTATTCTGAAATACGGTTAGTTATGGATACATCAGGAGATGTTCGAGAGCTAAAGATACCATTATCTCAGGACTCACTTAAAACTATGTTTCAGGGAGGATATATTCCAACAAATTTTGGCCGTGCTACTTGGAAGGCGATGGTGCCGGATAGTAGTTTACAGTATAATTGCAATAGGGAGGGGATTAATAATGTTATTATATCATCCTTTGCATATGCGTATAGTGTTCGATTAGGATTTATAACAAATCAAGAAAACGATTGTGGTTCCCCTGATGGAGTAATTGGTGTTGGTATTTTACCTGGATTATGGAATACAGTATATACTGGAAATTTTTCTTCTGGAATTTTTCCTTCCGATAATGGAGTAAAAGTTTTATATTCTTTCGCTTATGTATGGATAAGATAATGCTTCCCTTCGAACTCATCCGGTTACTGTCCTTCGACTCATTTCATTCGCTCAGGAGCCGTAAACGAAGTGCATCGAAGTATCGGCCTTAGGAGGCGCGTCGGCTGTCCTTCGGCTCATTTCATTCGCTCAGGATCCGCGACCGAAGGGAGCCGAAGCCAAGCCAAGCCAATTTTTGTCATATTTTTTATGAAAGATGAAATTTATCTTGCTGTTTTTTCTGACATATCTGCAAGATGGCAATATCCCCTTATGGGATTTTTGCCATGTTTGTGAGATATATCATAGTTATCCTTTTTTTCCTATTACAGTCTTGCACAAAAGAAGCGATTGACCGGATTAAGCCGGGCAAAACAGAGTATTCTCACTTTCTCTGGACGAATACTTCTCCACCTTCGAAACCGGAAGAACAGAAGCTTCCGGTCACTTCTTTTCAAATTTTAAACTTTAAAGACAGAATTAAGGAAGGAGAATCCTTTTCTTTTACGATTAAGCCTCTGTATTTCAAAGATGAGATTAGCTTCTCCCTGAAACCTTCTCATCCTGAGTCGCTTCGTCTCAGTGCTGAAACCATACATTTTACTTCGGAAACGGCTCTTTCGGGTATTTCTATACAGCTAGAAGCCCTCGAAGAGGAAAACTTTCTCTCTGAAAATGCAAATATTTCATTTACATCCGAGAAATACAATTTTTCCCGGTCTATTCTGGTCATAGATAACGATATCCGGATTATCTTTGATAAGTCTTCTCTGAGTATTCAGGAAGAAACTTCGGATAAGGTGTTCGTGTGTTTATCTTCCGACCCGGGAGAAACGAAAACCTTAAACTTTCAATCAAACCATGCTTCTCTGGAAGTCTATCCTTCTTCTTTAAGTTTTGATTCTTCGAATTGGAACCAGAAACAGGAACTCGGTCTGAAAGCCATCAAAGACAGTAATACAGTTTCGGAAACCGTAAGTGTAAGTGCTCGTGGAGATAATTTAATTTCTGCCTCCTTACAGGTTCAGGTGCAGGATAAGGATAGTAAACAGATACTATTTAGCGGGGATACTCAGGTGTTGGAGGGAAATGCAGCTTCTGTGAAGCTTAAACTTTCTCACAGACCCGCTGCACCGGTTACGGTTTCTGTACGAAATGACAACGGGCTTATCGATACTCTTACCTTTACACCGGCGAATTATTTTCAGGAACAAACCATAAATATACGCTATGCCAAAGACGGAGAGAGTTCGATTCGGATGAAACTCCTGGCTTCTGCGGATTCTTATGAGACGGTCGAACATGAGCTTCTCATTATAGATGTCGATACAAGAATTCTCTTATATTGTTCTCCTCCTGATATACACGAGGGAGATAGCATTACCTGCCTTACCAAACTTTCCGGTGACCCGGTAGTTTCGAGACCGGTTTCTTTAAGTCTCAGCAATGGAACAGAGAGAGAACTGCTTTTTGATTCTTCCAATTGGAATGAATTACAGACTTTTAGCTTTACGATTCCTTCGGATGCAGACCATGATTCTCAGCTAATTACTTTTACGGCAACGGGCGACTACCTGAAAACAGCGGAAGGAGATGTGATTGCTTTTGATAGGGATACGACTGTAATCTTTACCGGCCCGAATACGGTAGTTGAAGGTCAGACAGCAAAATTTTACCTGACACTTTCGGGTAAACCGGTTCTGGATAGAACGGTTTTTTTAAGTTCGAGTAAACCGGATATTAGTCTAAATAAAAGCAGTTTTACTTTTAGCGATAGTAATTGGAATGTGCCGCAGGAAGTAGAGTATACCGGAACTTTAGATGATCCCAATACGTTTATGGGTGCAAGTGACGTTACAGCTTCCGGTAATGAACTTCAGAGTTCTACGCTTCGTTTTTTTGTTCTGGATAGTAATGAAATTTATATAAATATGATTTCTAACCCGACTGCTTTTAATCTTGAGGAAGGAAACTCGGTAACCCTTAATTTTTCCATATCCATAATGCCTCCCTATGATGTTACCTTTCCGATTGTGTTGAGTGATACGAGTTCACTCAGCACAAATGTAAGTTCTGTCACGTTTACTCCGACAGATTATAACCAGCCTCACCCGGTAGTGGTAAAGGCTATAGATGATGCAGACAATGATAGCGAGACACCGACTCTCTGTATGTATTCGGGCTCTTCCTGTTCAACGGTCGATGGTATTATTAAATCTTTGCAATTTTCCATAACCGATAAGCATCCGACTATCAGTTCTCTGTCTGTGGATTCCTACACCGGTGCCAATGTGACTATCACCGGCACAAATTTTTATCCAAATCCAACGGATAATCTGGTGAAATTCAATGGATTGTCTGCGACAGTTGTTTCGGCAACGACAACAGAGCTTGTCGTAACACCACCGAATAACTCGACCACCGGCTACGTAACGGTAACAACAGCACGCGGAACCGGCACTTCACCTGCTGAATTTCGCTATGAGCTTTTAGTTATGGGTAGCAATCCATCCAACGGAGCGAGTAATGTGGCCTTAGATACATCTATTAGCCTTAGCTTTAATATAGACATAAACCCGGCAACGGTAAATGCAACTAATGTCCAATTGCTTACAGATGGCACAGCAGTAGCCACAACACTTTCGACTACAGGAAAAACCATCACCCTGATACCCACATCCAACCTGCAAAAGAACTCGGTCTATACCATAAGCCTGACAACAGACCTGCAATCCACAGGAGGACATGCTCTTGCTTCAACAGTCAACCAATACTTCTACACCCTAAGCGATGGCTGTAATACAATAGACCTCACAACCGGACTTGTAGCCCATTATCCCTTCAACGGCAATGCCAACGACGAAAGCGGCAATGGCAACCACGGCACAGCAATGGGCGGGGCGAGCCTTACTACCGACCGTTTCGGGAACGCAAATCGGGCTTATTCTGGATACGGACTCAATAGTCCGGGAAATATTTTTGTAGCTCGGAGTTCTTCCTTAACTTTTAATAATTCTATGAGTATTTCCTTGTTTTTCAAAATTGATGTATCGCGTGGTATGGATGGTTATGGAACTATTGTAGATAATGGTGCTCATAATCTCTTCACTAGAGGTGGGGACTTTTCTGGTTATGCATCAAACACTTCCTTTAACGATGGAATTATATATATAAATTTTTATGGAATCACCCCACCATATGGTTCTACTATTAGTTTAGAAAATTATAATCTATCAGAATGGTTACATATTGCATATGTTGTTTATACTGATAAATTTGATATTTATTTAAATGGTTCTTTTTTTGCTACATTTTTAGGAAATTTTGATTTTAACAAATGGAATTCTCATGATTTGTATTTCGGTATGTTTGGATATGGTGGCTGGTATCCAATCCATGGTGCAATCGACGACATTCGAATCTACAACCGTGCTTTGAATGCTACCGAAGTTCTTGCTCTTTACAAAGAGTCCGATGCCACGAAACGCTCCTGCAAGGAAATTCTTGACGCAGGACTTTCCTATGGTGATGGAGTTTACACCATCGACCCGGATGGCACAGGACCAACGGGGTCATTCCAGGTTTACTGTGATATGACAACAGATGGTGGGGGGTGGACGCTTATCTCAAGAGTGAATACTTCCAGTTTAGCTAATATTCCAGAACCCATGAATTGGTTTATAGCCGGACAAAACTCTAATGCGTTAAAATGCAATAAGATGGTACATAATGATCCTCCTGCGTCACTTGGAATAGATAAAGTATTACCAATGATTACAGATAATGTAACTAAAGCACGATTTAATCTGGTTGCAGAAGCTGATCCGAACCAGACTGCAAAATGGTTTAAAATTATGAATCAAGCGAATGCACAAAAATGGTTTGAAGATTCAGAAGTAAGTCCTACAAACACATGCACTGATTTGAATATGACTCTAAACTGTACAAATTCTGCTTTTATACGATATGTAACAACAGCAACAGCTGATCAGGGAGCATATAGTCTTGCAGGAATGAATTTGGCCTCTTATGGATACACAAGTGGAGGAGATATACACTTGAGGTTGGATGAAAATTTTGGTAGCGGTGCTAGTAGTGTTTGTTCCTGGACTGGTAATGCTAATGGAAATGCATGGAAGGATTCTTTCTATGAACACTGGGGAAATGGGTTGTTGATATGGCTGCGGTAGTGCTGCCCTTCGGCTCAGGCTTCGGCTCATTTCATTCGCTCAGGGGGCGCAGCAATCACATGTGCCGGCTGCCCGGTTACTGAGCAAGCGAAGCGCGTCGAAGTATCGGCTCATTTCATTCGCTCAGGGGGCACAGAATCACATGCGCCGGCTGAGCGAGCAAAGCGAGTCGAAGCCAAGCGAGCCCAAGCCAGGCTCAAGGCGCCCCCTGAGCGAGGCAATGCCGAGTCGAAGGGAAGCCAAATGTAAGGAGATAAAATGGAATTTAATGCAAGTTATATAGTCAATGAAAATGGGGAAAAGAAATATGCGATTATTCCTATAGATAAATGGTTGGAAATTCAAAAACTCATCAGGAAATATGAAATTCTGGAAGGAATTCAGAAAGGTTATCTCGAAGCAAAAGGCTCATTAAAAAATGGGGAAAATCTTTCAACGCTTGACGAGGTTTTAGATGAGTGTTGAGATCAGAGTAACCAGTGAATTCACAAAGAATGCAAAACGTTTAATTAAAAAATTTCCATCTCTAAAAAATGAATTGAAGGAATTACAGGAGGAATTGAAAGAAAATCCTAAAATGGGGATTCGGATAAGAGAAAATGTTTATAAGATTCGTTTAGCAGTGAAGAGTAAAGGCAAAGGAAAGAGTGGTGGGATGAGAGTCATCACCTATGTGGATTTAGAAATAAAAAATGAAAACAATATAACCATAGTGTTTCTCTTGACTATTTACGATAAATCTGAATCTGAAAATATAGATGATCATGAAATTGAAAAAGCAATTGAAGACTTGGATGAATGAAAGACTTTGTCTGCCGGCTGTCCGGTTACTGCCCTTCGGCTCATTTCATTCGCTAATCACATGCGCCGGCTGAGCGACCGAAGGGAGCCGAAGCCAAGTGATTTCGAAGCCAAGCTCAAGGCGCCCCCTGAGCGAGCCAGCGGCGAGCCGAAGGGAAGCCTGGAAAGTATATTATTTGACAAGTGAATGTATAAAAATACTATAAATATATGACATTAGATAGCTTAAAATATCAAAGAATTCTGGACGAGAGGCTAAAAAAGCACTTTTCCCACTACAGGGAAGTGTTAATCCTTTTAGGACCGAGGCAGGCGGGGAAAACAACTCTTCTGCAAAGAGTTTTTCCCGAGGCTCAGTATTACCTTGTCGACAACGAACCGGTTAGAAAGCTCCTCGAATCCTATGATGTGAAAACCTATTCTACCTTTATCCGACCCAATTCAAGTGTAATTATCGATGAAAGTCATCTATTGAATAATCCGGGAAGGATGGCGAAAATCATCCATGACCAAATTCCGGGTGTTAAGCTCATCCTCACAGGTTCTTCTTCTTTTCATTTGAAAAAAGGAACCCAGGAAAGTCTTGCAGGAAGAAAAATTGATTATAACTTATTCCCTCTAACATTGGAAGAATATCTTTTTCAAACAGGGATTGAACCGGAAATACAATTTAATCTATTTCATAATCTTTTCTCAAACGAAAAAGAAACCATTCCAAAACTATATGATCTCAAAGCTATATTAGAAAACCTGCTTATTTATGGACTCTTCCCAAATTCAATCAATCACCCGCAGGACAGGTTATACTTAAAAAACTTTGTCGATAGTATTATCTATAAAGACTTATTGGGAACAGGACTGATTGAAAATCAGAGAGTAGCTTCCGATTTATTAAAGCTATTAGCGTATCAGATAGGAAATCTTGTGAATTATTCTGAACTTGCTACGAAACTCGGGGTTGATCAACGAACAATAAAACGTTATATTCAAATATTTGAAGATAGCTTTTTAATTGTTCGTATTCCACCATTTATACCCAACCCCAGAGATGCTGTAGTCAAATCTGATAAAATCTATTTCTTAGATCTTGGCATACGGAATGCATTATTAGAGGATTATAATGATATTCGACTCAGACCCGATGCAGGAGCTTTATTTGAAAATTTTATTATTATAGAAGTATTGAAAGCTAATCTTTATATGAATGCAAACTATCATTTACACTTCTGGAGAAGCAGACAGGGTTCTGAAGTAGATCTAATTCTAACAAAAGGAAAAGAAATTTATGCTGTTGAAATTAAAATGTCCAAACAAAAAAAGAACCGGGCTTTTATGAATAAATTTCCTGAAGCAAAATTTACTTCTATTACTATGGAGAACTTGCTGTGAAAGTGCTTCCGGTTACTGAGCAAGCGAAGCGCGTCGAGGCACACGATCAGGGATCGCCGGCTGAGCGAAGGCGTGAGCCAGAGCCGAAGCCAAGGAAGCCCGACGAAGGAATAACATGAAAAGACAGGTATTTTATATTATTCTTATGTTCTTTACATTTAGCTGTACAGGTGGAGCTTATGAAGAAATCAGAAAATATTTAGAAGGAGAAAAGAAGACCTTGAGTCACCTTCTAAGTCTTTCTTCTCCTCCTTCTTCTGTAGTCTATAAAGAGCTGACGGTTGTTTTGACGAACCCTTATCATACAGAAACTAAAGTCTCTCTTACAAAAGAAATTTCTGTTTCCTTTTCAGAGAATATACTTTCCGAAACAGTAAGCGAAGAAAGCTTTAGTGTATATGATAATTCTAATACAATAATACAGGGAACGATTAGTGTTTTGGGTGCTAACCTCGGCTTTAAACCGGAAAAAGCATGGAATCCGGAAACACAGTATACAGTAAAACTCAAAACAGGTATAAAAAGTGTTAGCGGACAGGCACTATCCACCGAATATGTATTTAGCTTTACAAGCCTCAGCTCTGATAGGGAAGCTCCAATACTTGTAAGCACCGCACCCGAACACGATGCAGACAACATTCCTATAGATACTGTGATAACCCTTACATATAATGAGGCGATAATAGTTGATCCAGCCTGTTGTATTCTTTCAGTCAACGGAGATGTGATAGCGGGAACAGTAGAAGTGGAAGATAAAGTAATTCGTTTTATTCCTTCCATAAATCTTCTTGCAGAATACGAGCATACCTTTACCATACTTCCCGGTGTCCGGGATTCGGAAGGGAATCAAACAGAGTCTTCCTATAGTTTTACTTTTTTTACAAAAGATACTCTTCCTCCGAAACTTGTAAAGACCTATCCAAAACAAAATATGTACGGAGCTTCTATACGCAGAAAAGTCGAATTAGAGTATGATGAAGGCATAAACGCAAGTTCTGTCACAGGAAAAGTTCGGCTTAAGAAAGGAGATATAGCTATACCTGCGGAATTGGAAGTCAGGGGTTCTGTTATTTATTTAATACCTGCTGATATACTGGAAGAAAAAACCGTTTACAGTATAGAGATAGATGCGGGCATAGCCGATGTGTATGGAAATCAAACAACTGAAGCCATCCAATACTTATTTAAAACCGGAATTCCCATGCAGCTTTCGTCCTATGGGAATCATACCTGTGCACTATTACCGGATGGAAAAATTCGCTGCTGGGGACTTAATAACCACGGACAACTCGGTCATTTTGATTCGATTACGGTAAACGATGCCACGAAGTCCAAAGTCTTAAACCTTGAAGAACCTGCCATACAGATTTCCTGCGGCTATGAGCACACCTGTGCTCTTCTCGAAAGCGGTGGTGTCAAATGCTGGGGCAGAGGCAGTGAAGGACAACTGGGCTATGGAAATTATGATGATATAAAAGATGTAGAAAAGGCTTTATATCTTAATTTAAAAAAAGAAGTAAAAAAAATTGAAGCCGGCTATGATGTTACCTGTGCTCTTTACACCTCCGGAAGTTTTATTTGTTGGGGAAATTCAGAATCAGGTTTATTAGGTTGGGAAGATACATCCAATCTCTTTAATTTACCTGATGATGTAAATGATGTCTATCTTCGCGGAAAAGAAATTATCTTAAATAAAAAAGTGAGAGATATTTCAGTTAGTTATTTACACTCTTGTTTAATACTGGAAGATGGTTCTTTTCGTTGCTGGGGTTTAGATAAGTCTACAATTGGTTTTTTAGGTTATCCCGGCTATCCTCTTTATTTTACTCCGATTGGTTTGGATGATATAGTTTTGAATAAAGAAGTGATTCAGATAGAAACAGGTTATGATTTTAGTTGTTCCTTAAAAGATGATAAGCAAGTGCGATGTTGGGGAAAAAGTGATAAATATCAATCAGGAGTATTTGCCAATGATTTAAACGATGCAACAAATTTAAATGATCTAGAACTTTCTGGAAATATTTTACAAATAGCTACGGGATTTAAGCATTCCTGTGCACTTCTGGAGAATTATAAAATTACATGTTGGGGCTTGAATAACTCACATCAGGTCAGTCCTATGAGTCTTAATAGTATTTATCCTGTTTTATTAGAAAGTGAAAAGACTTGTGTTCAGGTAATTGCTGGAATATACCACTCTTGTGCTGTAATGTTAGATGATTCTATTACATGTTGGGGAAACAACACAGAAGGACAATTGGGGCATGTATATTCAGAAGGAAATGAAAATATTGATATAAATCATTCACAAATTTTTGATTTTAGGGGTATTGAATAATGCACTTCTTTTTACTGAATATACTTCTTATTCTATTTAGTTGTAATGATGGAAAGTTACATAAGGCAGAATATAATCATCCAATAGAAGATCCTGTAAAGGCTTATCTGGTTGGAGTATATAAAAAGGAAATTATACCGGAAAAAAATGAAATTATAATTCATAATTCAACAGAAACTATAGAAGAAAATTCAAGTTTAGATGTTGGAATTAGTTTTAAAAATACAAACGACATCTCAGATGAACAGGTCATTTATATATCATCAAATAATCCTATCATTAGAGTAGAGCCTAACATATTAGTTTTCAATAGAAATTCAGCTACAAACAATCAAATTATAAAAGTTAAAACTGAGTTATTGCCTACAATCGCACCGGAAAAAATTGAATTGAGTTTAAAATCCAGTGGAATTGATGAAAAAATAGTAATATTTTCTGTAGTAGATAGTATCGGGCAAAAAATACTTATAGAAGGAGATGGAGAATCAAACGAAGAGGAAGAAGATAGCATAAGAGTGAAGTTAAGAAAAAAACCAATTTCAGAAAACTACATAATATCTATAACTCCGAATGATAGTTTTGTATCTTTAGTAAATACTAAAGTAGAGTTTACTCAAACTGATTATAACGAATTTAAAACTGTAAAATATACAGTTAATGATAATTATAATGACTATCATTCTTATAAGATTACTCTGAATAATGAAAATATTACAGCTGATTATTTGTTCAATGTAAAAGACAATGACCATCAATATAGGTCATGTTCAGGAGAAAATAGTAATGATGGTTTCACTCCCGCATTAACAATAGTAAATAATGAAGTTATAACTGTATCTAAAAAATATCAACCGGAAACCAACACGGATTACTATCTTAATTTTTATAAGTGTGATTTGAATGGAGATAGTTGCAGTAATACAAGGTATAGGGATATTTCATTTATTGATTTGAATTTATTTTCGGCAATCCCTTTTCAACCAAAAATATCGCATGAGTCTTCGTATGATTATTTTCAGATACCAATTTCTTTAAGTACTGGGGAGTTAAATTTATTTAACTGCAATAATACCCTTACAGATTGTAGATTAGCCTATTCAGTTTCTTCAGGAATATTTCCCAAATATATAACAGCAGATAAAAAACTATATATCATGTCCGGTAACGAGCCGATTGTCTTGCTACATATTGACAACCAAAATAATATAATTGATGGAAACAATTATGGTGAAATTGTTTCAGAGGTATATCATAATTACGGTAGTCGTGGATTTGTATATGATAGTAAAAATGATACGTTTTTATCTGTTTATACAGGTGATACGGTCACTTCCTACTATCTACCGCTTGTTCTTAAAATACCAGGAAATTTATCAGCTAATCCAGAAATGGCAACAGTCTCCACAGAATACCAATCCGGGCTCACGCCCGACATGGTGATTGATACCATCAACAACAAAGTTTTGATAACTGCTATTCACTACGGTAAAGGTGGTAAGCTCTATTTATATCGCTGTGATCTGGATATAACAAACTGTGAAGCGAAAGACGTTTCCGGTGGTAAGCTGGCCACGGCTTTTTTTCCAAAAATCAATCTGGACTTAGAACATAAGAAAATTCTCATTGTCTCCTATGACGACGATGCTAAGTTATATTTGAGTCATTGTGACCTTGACGGTAGTAATTGTAAAGTTAGCGATATATCTTTGGGACACAGGCTGGTAAAAGCCTCTACAGAATACCATTTTGATTCTATAATAGATACACTAAACAATCGACTTATTGTTGTTTTCACCGAAAAAGATACCGGAAAACTGGGCCTTGTCAGATTTGGCCTCGGAGGGTTTTAGCTTATGAGACAACTTGCTTTTCTAATCTTTCTTTTTCTTATATCCTGTTCTTCTTCTAAATTTCAAAACTTGAATACGGAAGAATGGACTCGTGTAAAGTCTGCAAAGACATTTACGGTTTTTGTAAGGGGCATAGAGAAAAAGGACAGAGTCTATTTGAATTCCAGGCAGGCTGCTATCTATCACAAAGAAGAAAAACTTCCCGACCTGCAAACCTTTGAACTGAATGATATCTACGGACAATATTTTCAAAAATATTTTCAGGATAAATATAGGCAAGAGAACCTGCAATTCCGATACGTTTCTCCTTCGAGTCTCGGACTCATCATGCCTGATTCGGGAGAAAAAAAAGATGACTTTCAAAACTGGCTACAGCTTTCCGGGATTGATATGGTGATAACAATAGATCAAGAAAAATTGGAATTGGACTATTCTACGAGGGTTCCGGAACTTTCCTATTTTAATTTCATATACACACTTTTACTCTTAGACCTCTGGTATATAGATCTTGGCTCGCCCTGGTATTTTGAAAATCAATATTCTTATAATATTCTATTTTTATTCGATACACCAAAATATTCAAATCACAAGTCAAATAAAATACGTCTGTATTCTTCTAAATTCCTTTTAAGTCAGTTTACTAAAGCCAATTTGGAGCTATTTATCCGAGAAAGTATTGATACTTCCCTAAAGGAATCCTTTCATGAGATGTAAAATCTGTTTCTTATTCATTTTATTTTCATCCTGTGTATATACCAGGGTTAGTAAAGCTGCCTTAAATTTGAACAATGGGTACGAATATACCTGTCCTTTTCAGGTAGCCGGGCAGGAGTCCGCACATTTAATTTGTAAGAAAAATTATATATTAAAGAAAGTTCACTTACGAAGAATTAAGCTTACAAAACTAAAGGAAAATCTGTTTCCTCTACAAAAAGCTATAGAAAAGGCCGATGCAGAAGGAGACAGGACAAGGCAGGAGGAACTGAGTTCCTGTTATTTACTCTATGCTTTTGAAGAAGAAAAAGTATATGCTGATAATATTTGGTTAAGTCTTTATAAGGACAGAGATAGAGATTCTATCACTAAAAAAAATAAGCCCATTTGTGAAACAAGAGATTATATGCAAAAACGAATTTCTATTTATAAGCAGGAGAATTCGCTTATAAGGCTTGAGGATTATTATACATCTTCATTGTATCAAGAAAAAATAGAAGAGGCAAGGCTAAGAGATGAAAAAATCTATCTTAAAGATAAATAAGATATTTAGCTATATTCTTATATTCCTTATATCTTTACTATTCTCGACTTATCTATTGGCAACAGAAGAATATAAGGTCGGAGTTCTTAATCTTGACTACAATGGCATTGAAGAATTCAAGGCAAAGGACTTTTCTGATAAGTTTAGAAAGGAGTTAGGAAAAGCCAAAATATATGCAGAACTCATACCGGAGAACAAAGTAAATACGGTGATTGACCTGAACAGGGAACGATTAAAAGGTTGTAAAGGAATCTCATGTACGATACTGATAGGCAAACTATTAAAGCTGGACAAAATTGTAGATGGAAATATTAGTAAAAAAGAAGATGGAAGTTTTATTATACGCTTTTTTGTTATTAATATCAAAGAGAAGAGGGTGGAATTTTCTAAAAGCTTTATAGTCAAGGACTTAAAAGAAGTAGATGATAAAATACTCAGTTTTAATAAAGACTTAAAAAATCACAGTCTTGGTATTGATACGAGACAAAAAAGCAATATGAAATACCTCTGGCGTTCGGCTGTTTTCCCGGGCTGGGGACAACACTATGACAATAGGCATACTTCGGGTTATGTATATAATACTTTATTTGTGGGTAGTTTTTTGTATTACTATTTTAAGAGAAAAGATTTTTTAGACAAGAAATCAGCTTATGATAAGACTCCTTTTTTTATGGCCAGTGAAACCTTGAATACATACTACATTAATACAGCTTTATTGGAAAACAATAAAGCACCGTACAGGTTAGCTGAAAAAAATCTTAATAATGCAAGCATACTTTTAGGTCTGGTATATATTACTAACCTTGCAGATGCCTATTATCTTTCCGGGGAAAAGGAACTTAAACTTCCTTTTCAATTTCAATTATTCAGTCATACTTATAAAGTAGATCAAAAAGAACTCTACCGAGAACAGTATGCTATAGCGAAATTCACATTCTCTTTTTGAGGTTTATTATGAAGTTTTTGATTTTATTTATCAGTATTTTTACATATTTCTTATCCATATTTGCAGAAGAAAAGCCTGTAACAACTAGTAAGGGACTATATTTAAAAACAAAACAAGAAATCCAGGAGTGGAAAAACTCAGCCAGATATGCTCTTGTAATCGGGGTGAATGATTATCTGAATATGAATAGACTCAAGTTTGCTGCGGGTGATGCAAAGAAAATGTATCTTTCTTTAAAACAGGTAGGGGAGTTTCAGGAAGTTGTGCTTATGAATGACTTTCAAGAAAAGGACTCTCTGAAACCCTATTACAATAATATAATGAAACAATACAAAAGACTTATAGATAAGAATCCTTCCTTACTGCTCATTTACTTTTCCGGACACGGTTTTATGAATGTTAAAGGGGAAAATGTGGTAGCAACCTTAAATTCAGATGTAAAGCAAAATAAGGAAGTCCTGAACTTAACCAGTCTTATCAAACAGGCAAAAGATAAGGGGATCGGGCAGGTGGTATTCTTTGTAGATGCCTGTAGGGAGCAACTCGAAGAGGGCAAAAAAAATGTAAGGAAATCTCAAAGCTTTAGTAAAATACGGGAAGAAGCTGTGAATGCAAAAGGCTGGGCAATTATGGTAGGAACCAGTCCCGGTGATTATTCATATGAGGATAATGAATTAAATTCAGGAATATTTTCTCATTTTTTGGTAGAGGGTTTAAACGGAGGATTTCAAAAAGAAGGAGGTTTGTATGAGTATCTGACATTTCAGGATTTGAAAAACTATGTAGATAAAAAAATGAGAAAGTATATTAAAAAAAGTAATCGAGAAAAGCAAAAACCTTATATTGTAGGAGATTTTACGGGTGACTTTTTAATTTCTACGAGAGTTCCGGAAAATTCAATACGTTACGAAAAATATTTAATAGGTCAAGATCGAGATAATAAGTATATACGAATACTCTATGATACGAAACAACGGAAAATAGAAGAAGCTTTTTTTACAATAACCGATGCCAGAGAATACATAAAAGCAGATGTAAACGGAATTGCGAGGATCTCTTTTGATTACGGGAAAAGTTATTTCAAAGCTTCTCAATATAATCTGAAAGGAGAGTTTATATTTGAACATGGTCTTAGTATAGAGAAAAATAAAATAATATTAAAATATTCAGGTGGACAAAAGTTCTACAAGGAAGTCTACGATAAAAATCTACTGTTATTAAATAAGACGGAATATAAGGATAAAGCTGATAAAATCGGAACTACAATCTTTATAAAAAGAACTGGATCCTTACTCTATTCTATGGAAGAATCCTTTTATAAAGATGAGAAGTATACGCAAAAGATAGTAAATGAAGAAGGGATTTTTAAAATAAAGTATAAATTTCTAAATGGAAACCTGATTGAAAAATCCTATTACGATGATTCTGAAAACTTCAAAAAAGATAAGTGGGGAATCGCTAAATACGAATATAAATATAAAGGTGCGTACAGAATATTAGAAGCATACTACAATGAAAAAAACAAATTAACTCCCGGTCAGGAAGGTATTGCCAAATATACCTTTACATATCAAGAAGACAAATTATTGGAAACAAGGTTATATAATGAAGAGGATAAACTTCTACAGGATGAAGAAAGGATTGCAATTATAAAAAACACCTATAGAGATAAAAATTTAATAGATACACGGTATTTTAATGGAGATGGGAAACCGCTTGAAAATTCTTATGGTTATGCCCGGATTCGTTATAAATATGATTCAAAATCAAAACGAATCGAAGAAAAATTCTATAATAGGAATGATGAACTTATTAAAGAAGGAATTGCATTTAAGTTGTACAGCTACAGTTCTTCCGGAGAAAAACTCGGTGAAGCCTATTTTGATCATAAGAATAAACTTTATTCCGATAGATTTTTCCGAATCGCAAAGTATACGTATCTATACGATGAAAAAGGAAGAAAAATTAAAGAAGAATACTACGGAAGAGATGGAGCTTTCTTAGAAACAGAGGCCTGTAAAAAGGTATTTAACTATGATAGTGAGGGAAAACTTGTATCAGAAATTTATCTGGATAAGAATAATCAAAAATCTCAGAATGCAGGACAGGTAAGTGAAATTAAATATATGTATTATAAGCAAAAATCTAACAAACGTACACTGCTTAAAGAAAAAGTTTTTATAGATCTTGCCGGTAAACCTCTTTCTTCCGGAGTGTCCAGAATTCGATTTACCTATAATGAAAGAGGAATTTTACTCGGAGAAGAGAAGATATATGGTGATAAGCGAATATATTCAGGTGATTATAGACTTCTGTATACACTACCTAATAATAATCGAATAATTGAGCTAAATTTGGATTCCTATTATAGACCGTATAAATTGTCTTTTTTAGAATTAACCCATCATAATGAACGATAAATTCCAACGAAAGCTTGATGAAACCTCTCGGTTAGGATTTTGATATAGCGCCTGAGTATTATTCATCCGGGATAAAGAAGAAAGGAACCGAGTATAATCTTTCTTATACAAAGAGATTTTGAATTTTTTTAATTAAATGCAAGCAAAAATATACTAAAAATATATTAAGTTGTTGACAAGTGAAACCAGTCCTTGAAAATAGGATTCATGGAACTGCCGATTTTTTCTGTGAATCTTATCGAGGGAATGAATAGCCCGGTTGATGTAAAAACCGAGGAGAATATGGATATAAATTCCTATCTTGTAAAAGATAGACCCCATACTTTTCTGGTAAAAGTAATGGGCAATGCAATGTCCCGGGCAAGTGTATACAGCGGAGATCTCTTATTTGTCAATTGCAGCATTAAACCGCGTAGCAAAGACCTGGTTTTAGCGGTTGCCAATAGAGAGTTTATGTTGAAAAGGTTTATACGCAAGAAAAACCGTGTTTTTCTTGAAAAGCATCCGGAGGACATCTCACCTATAGAAGTTACTTCAGAACCCGGAATTAATATCTGGGGAGTAGTAACGCATATCGTTCATAAATTTCGAGATACCTGATATACTTCTTTTCGGGTACGTTTTTCGTGCCCGATTTCTTATTAAAAGTATTAAAGGAATTATACAAAATCACAGATATATAAAATACTAAAAAAATACTTGCATAAAAATGTATAGTAATAAAAATGTAAGTTATAGGGGGCTTGCATGTTAAAGCGTTTAACGGTTAAAGACTTTGCTCTTATCGAAAGTGCTGAATTGGATTTCTCCTCAGGTCTAATTTCTATCACGGGAGAATCAGGTTCAGGTAAGTCACTTTTCTTAGATTCCATTTCCTCAATTCTCGGTGGAAGGTGTCATACGGGAAATATACGTACAGGTGCTAAAAAATATATACTCGAAGCCATATTTGATGTTAGTAAGAATAATCCAGTCAGAAGCTGGCTCGCCGAAAAAGGTTTTGAGGAAGAAGATGGAGAAATTATTTTAAGAAAAGAGCTGAACTCCGAGGGTCGATCTCGGATACAAATTGGGGGTTCTCTCAGCCCTCTTTCCCTATTAAAAGAATTGGGAAGTATGCTTTCTGAAATCCATAGACAAAATGATCAGCTTGCATTATTTCAAAAAGAAGAGCAGTTAAATCTATTGGATGCATATGCCGATCTGGAGGGCTTAAGGGAAGACTTTAGCCTTTCTTATCGAGCCTATGTTTCTTTAAAACGTCATATTGAGCAATTTGAAAAAGCGGGAGAGGAGAGGCTAAAGCACATAGAAAATTTGCGCTTCCAATTAGAAGAATTATCTTCTGCTAAATTAGAACCGGAAGAAGAGAATACTCTTTCTATAGAAGAAAATAGACTGATTCATGCTGAAAAGCTTTCAGAGAATTACTCATTCCTATCCTATCATTTGCATGATTCAGATGATAATCTCATTCAGCTTATGTCAAAAATCGCAGCGACAGCCTCAAAGATAGAAAGTATCGATCCGGAGTTTGCAGCCTGCTATGAAGAAATACAGGGGATTTATTCTGGTTTAAAAGAAGTCTATGCCCAGGTTCAAGAAAAGAGTGAAGATATTTTTTATTCCCAGGAACAACTGGATGCTATTCAAAAGCGTTTGAATGAGATAAACAGGCTTAAAAAGAAATACAGGATGGATCTCACAGGACTTGTTCAATACCAGGATAAGTTAGAAGAAGATTTAGAAAAATTGAGTACAGAAGATTCTACAAATGGAAATTTGCAAAAGGAATTACAGGTTCAAATCAAAAAACTGGCAGAATTAGCTCTTGAATTGAGTGTAAAGAGAAAGAAAGCCATCACTCAATTAGAGAAAGAAATGAAAGAAGAACTGCTTGCACTCGGAATGAGAGACGCTTCTTTTACTGTCCGATTGCAATGGGAAGCTTCTGAGGAAGGGGAAGTTTCTGAACAGGGGAAAATGTATCGTTTGAAAGATACAGGACTGGATTCCATCGAATTTTTCTTCACTGCCAATAAGGGAGAAAAGCTTCAATCTTTAAAAAAAGTCGCTTCGGGTGGAGAAGCCTCTCGCTTAATGTTGGCTATCAAGTGTATTATGGAGAAGAAGCATAGTGGAAGATTATTAGTTTTTGATGAAATCGACGCGGGTATTGGGGGAGAAACAGCCAGAGTGTTGGCCTCAAGAGTAAAGAAACTGGCAAAGCATAATCAGGTTATTTTAATTACCCATCTTCAGCAGGTAGCAGCTGTTACGGAAGAACAGGTAAGAATTAAAAAAATAACACAGGGAGAGAGAACCATATCTGTATTAAAAAAACTGGATGAAAAGGAGCGCCCTGAAGAATTAGCAAAAATGATTTCTGGAGAGAAGTTTTCAAATAGTGCATTGGAACATGCAAAAGAATTATTATTCAGACCGGCAGTATAGAAGAGCATCGGAGAAAATATCAAAAACTATAAAATGACTTACTTGACATATAATAGTGATTGTAATTGATAGTATATACAATTACTATTATTTAACAGTTTAAATTATGAATATAGCTTTCGTTTATGTTCTAAAAAAAGTATAAACGTTTGAAATTCAAAGTTTGGGAGAATTAAAGTGAAATTTTAACTAAAAAACAGACCGAAAACTGAAAAAAAAATAGTAAATCATAAAAAAGAAATTGTTTTTTTCTCGTCAATATGTTATACTCTTAACATGCAGAAAAATAATGCGAACTGAAAAACAAGGAGAAAGACAATGCGAACAATCAACATGTTTAAAAAATTTAGTTTTTGGGGTTCTTTGATCCTCATTCTGGTTCTTGCTTTTACTTCCGGTTGTAGTAAGAAGAAGCAAGCCATTCCTCTTTTACCTCTGGCCCTAACCGGCTCAGAATCGGTAAGTTCGGGAGGAATCGATGATGGTGCAAAAGACTCCAATGGAATAACCCTTCCATCTTCTAATTCATCTACCGATTCAGGTACTTCTTCCGGTACTGGAACTGGTACAACAACAAATAATGATGGAAATACACAGACAAATACTGTTCCTTCATCAAAACAGGAAGTGGCTACCCATGGCCCGGCAAAAATCACCGGTAAAATTGTTCCTACTATCGGAGGTCTTCCGATTTGTGCAGAAGGACAAACACCCGGAGATCCTCCTCAATGCGTTCTTGAAACAGGAGCCCAACTTGATTTAACAAAGGTTGAAGTGAAACTGATTCAAAATGTGAATGGAGAAGAAGTTGTAGTGGCTACTACAAACTTAAATGCAGATGGTAGTTATACTTTCAATGTTGAAGATTTAAACAATGGTGTCTATCGGGTTTTAACTAATTCCGGTAACGGTTTAAATTTCGTAGAACAGGATTTTCAATTTACTTACGATCCAACTTCTCAAAACCCAACTGAAGTAGCTTTGAATGACATGAATGCAGAAAGACTTTATTATACTTCCGGTCCTGCTGTCATTTCAGGAAAAGTGACTACTCCGGGTTTCAGCGGAGATGGTGTAAATGTTCCTTCCGGAGCTCTTTCTGGTGTTACTGTAGAGTTAAAAAATGGTGAAGGGACTGTAGTTGCAACTACTACAACCGACTCGAATGGAAACTATAAGTTCTGCTTCAATGACACCAACAGCTGTACAAGTGGAGGAACAAATGTAGCTTCTAATCTGGATAATGGTAATTACACAATTACTGTGAAAGGAGACTCTGTTTCTAATCAGGGACAAACCTTTGCCAATCAGGATTCAGAAGTTCAATATTCCTTTTCCGGAAATGATCAGAACGTATCAACCAATGTGTCGGTTTCTGATAGTTCTTTAAGTTGGAATGCAGCAAGCTCTAGCTCGGCTACAGTAAGCCTGAGCATAAATAATGCTGCCATATACGGAGACGATTCAACTGTCTACACCATTAAAATAAAAGATTCAGCTGGTAATGTAATTGCCACTGCTACAAAAACAGGTTCCGGTAATGTAAGTTTATCTGGAAGTAATATGCCTCAGGGTGTTTATACAGTTGAAATAACCAGCAATAATTCTGTTACTCAGACAACTACTTTTAACTTCATTCCTCATCCAAGCGGAGGTAATAAAGAGGTTGCCCTGGGTACTGTTAATGTAGTTCCTAAAAAGTCAAATGTTATCGGTTCTATTCAGGGACCTGGTGGAAGTCCAAACCCGATTCCGGGTGCAGTGGTAAACTTCCGTCCTGCTACTGTTCAGCCCCCTTCCAGCTTAGCTTATTTAACTATGCTTCCAGGAGATGATACAGAAACCGTAAACTTAAGAAACGCAGCAAAAAACTGGATGATTCAGGCCTGTAATAACGTGGCAGCCGATGTCTGTAAAAATGCCTGTGCTGCCGATGGATACCAGGTTTCCTGTATAATCACTAATCAGGGAAATGGTCCGTGGACTTACGATAGCTATGCTAACAAAGTTTACGAAGTTAGTGGAACTAACCTGACTTTTGCAGCCGCTGCGGGTAAATGGGATTACTATATTTCAGCACCCGGTTATGAAAATACAGCTGTAAATACTATGATTCTCAATGGTCAGGATGTTACAGTTCCTGCTATTACCATGGTAACCAGTGATAAGCGTTCTCAGATTCAGGGCTCAGTGACTGTTTTGGATAAGCTTTCTGGAGCCAGCAACTATACTCCAAATGCCTCTGTAAGCGGTCTTTTTGCTGTAATGCTGGGTAATACCGATAGTTCCGGAAATCCTGTAGCTCATGTTGCGGTTACAGTCGGTGGTGCTTTTGCTTATGATGGAAATTCAAAAGTAGTTCCTCTTACTAATGTAACCGATCTGAATGGTGACGGAGTAGTAGATAGTACCGACAGGATTATGTATGCTGTTGGAGCTTATCAATCTGCCCCAAAACTGAGTGCAGCAAGTTTTGTTGCCGGTGCTGGAGTGAGTAACTCAGTGGATACAACCGGTGGAACCTATAACTTTAAACAGAGTTCCTACCAGATCATGATTGTAGACCCTATGGGACATATCCTGACAACTCCTGTTCAGGCAGATAACTCTCTTGTTGCTACCAACACCTATACTGATGGTAACGCGGTTCTTAACCTTTCCGGAATTAACGGAATCAATGTGCTTCACGAGTCCCGTCGTAAGATTTCCGGAACTGTTTCAGATGCGATTAGTACCGGTGCTGTGGATGGTGCTGTTATCACTCTGGGAACTATGGATTCTAATAATCAGTTCCAGGCCAATGTGAGAAGAGACTGTACCTTAGCTTCTGCTCCTTCCGGAGATTCTGCAAGCTGTACTTTACCTTCAAACAGACTGTCTGCAGGAAGCGATCAAATTGTTCCTACAGTGACTACAGATGCAAATGGAAACTACACCTTTACCAACGTGGATCCCGGTTCTTATGTCTTGAAGATTTCTAAAAACGGAATTGATACTTACATTCCGGTTACTGTAACTTCAACCGGTGATGCAGTGGTAAATGCCCAGATTGTAACCAGTAGCGGTAGAGGAAACTTAACCGGTTCTGTGAAAACAACCACCTCCGGTGGAAACCTGGTAAATTTTACAGGAACCTACAATCTGGAAATTATCCATCCTACCTTTGGAACGAGACCAACTGCGGGAGTTCAACCTGCATCTTTAACCTCAGGACCTACTACTTTCACAAATGTTCCAACATACAACGTATTCAGTGTGAATGCCGGAGCCTGGAAAGTTAGATTCGTATCTGCAGGTTATGTAACAGTTGAAGGAAATGTGAACATTCAGGCCAATGCAACTACCACTTTTGATATCATCACAATGGTACCCGGATATCAACCTCCGGCCAACGTGTCAGGAAGGGTGCTGAGTGCTATGACAAATCAGGGAGTAGCCGGCTTAACTGTAAGAATTCGTTCAGGAGTGAATAGCACTTCCGGTGATTATCTTTCCGGTATTTCTTCGGTTACAACATCTTCTGATGGTTCTTATGCTATTCCAAGTGTTCCTGCAGGGAATTATACTATGGAAGTAAGTGGTGCCGGTTATATTACTACTTACAGAACAGTGGTTTCAGCAGGACCGGATACACCTCCTAATCAGAACGTATTAATTTCACCCAGCCTTGGGGATAATGAAGTACGTATCGTTCTTTCCTGGGATGCAAGTCCAAAAGACCTTGACTCTCATATGGAATACGGTTCTGCTAAGCCGGAACAGGTAGTTTGGAACGATAAATCCAAATTAGGTGGTGACCTGACCCTGGATATTGACGTAGTTACCGGTTATGGTCCGGAAACTGTTACAGTGAAAGGATCCGCATGGTCTAAGGCAAGAAGGGGTTATAGTGTTTACAACTGGACTAAAGGTCAGAGAGATTCCAGTGCAACTGCGATTTCAAACTCAGGTGCTACTGTGCGGGTATTTAAGAAACAGGGTCTTGTAAGAACCTATACTGCAGGTTCCGGACAGGCCGGACTCTGGTGGCAAATATTCTGTCTGGATGCCAACAAAAACATTATTGATGTTGGACAAGCAGGATGCTCTGCTTCAGATTTCTTTAATGCTCCTAAAAACTGATAGATAGTTTCAAATTTATTAATTCAAAGGGAATGGGAAACCATTCCCTTTTTTATTTTTATCGAGAGCTAATCCTAAAAGCCGGAAAAGGAAAAAAGGTAGGTTTTAATTTTTCTCTGAGGGAAATGAAATAATTTAGAAACTTTCTAAATTATTTTTAACAAAATACAATTATGGAAGTCTAATTTAATACTAAGAGAATGAATCTGGTTTTATACTTTAGTTGTTCTCCTTACGAATATCTCCTAACTGCACCTCACTTCACTACCTCTGCTGTTTGCAGACAGCAGAGGTTTTTTGTTTACCCTGGTTAATTTATAAAGGTACTATGGACTTCTTGAAGGGCAGTAAGTGCGTCTTCTTCCTTAATTACGCAGGAAATTTTTATTTCAGATGTTGAAATCATTTCAATGTTTATAGACTTCTTTGCCAGAGTCTTAAACATACCGGCAGCAACCCCTACATGAGATTTCATACCTACACCTACTACAGAAAGAATGGCAATTTTTCCATCAATTTCAGGTGAGCCTGTATCGTGCGTATTGGAAAATTTTTCCAAAATCGCTCGAGCTGCTTCGCTGTCTTTTCTGGGAATTGTAAAGGCTATGGTGTTTCTTCCATTATAGGGAGAAGATTGGACAATTACATCTACAATTATATCAGAACTGGCCAGTTCTCCGAAAAGGTCAGCTGCGAGACCTGGTTTGTCCGGTACATTAGGTATGGTTACTCTGGCCTGATCATTTTTTACAGTTACTCCACTTACTCTAAGTTTTTCCACTATTTTATCCTCACTCAAGACTAAGGTTCCCGGCTTGTCGTTAAAGCTGGAACGCACATGTATTACAACATTGTAATTTTTTGCGAATTCTACACTTCTGGAATGTAGTACGCCGGCACCTAAACTGGCTAATTCTAACATTTCATCATAGGTGATCTGTGGATGCATACGGGTTCCCTGCACCTTATTCGGATCGGCAGTGAATACACCATCTACATCAGTGTAAATTTCACACTCATTGGCGTCAAGGGCTGCTGCCAGAGCTACGGCTGAAGTATCACTTCCTCCTCTCCCGAGAGTATTGATGTTGTCATCCTTGTCAACCCCCTGAAAACCAGCTACGACAACAACTTTCTTCTTTGCTATAGCCTCTTCTATCCTGTGACGGGAGATCATCTCGATTTTGGCATTTGAGTAATTTCCATCCGTAATAATCTTTACCTGGAAGCCGGTGAAGGATATAGCCGGTACACCTATAGCTTCAAGAGCCATAGCTAACATGGCTATGGAAACTTGTTCACCTGTGGACAGAAGAACATCCATTTCTCTTTTATTTGGACTTTGATTCACCTGCTTGGAGAGTTCAATTAGCTGATCGGTTGTTTTACCCATTGCAGATACAACAACTACTACGCTGTCGCCTTTTTCGTAATAAGATTTAATCCTTTTTGCGACATTTTGTATTCTCTCCGGGGTTCCTACAGATGTTCCACCGAATTTTTGAACTACTAATCTGGACATAATTTACGGCAGTGTAAAAAAACTGTATAGAAAAATCAAGCATAAATTATTGAGCTTTTTGTACGATAAAAGTTGGGTAATCGTAAGAAAACCAGTGTTTGTTCGTTTACTTAGGACTTACCTGCATGTTTGGTTCGGTTTTCTTCGGTTAAAAACTTTTCCCTTCCACGAACCAGTTCATGTAATTTGTTTGCATGGATTTCAAGAGTATGAGATAGTTCTTTTAATTTGGATGAAATATGCAGGGTTTCTTCGCCCATTTCTGTTTTCTTTTCATTTCTGGTTTTCCATTCTTCCATGGCACCCTTTTGACCTTTGGCAAGAGAAGCAATGTTTTCGGAAATGTCAGTTACATTTCCAATTTCATTTTTAATCTTAAAGTTTGCTTTTTCCTGTTCGGTAATCTTTTGTTGTAAACTACGAATGAAGCTTTCATTCTCGGAAGTGATTTCCCCTACCAGAACTAATTTATCAAATGTAGATTGAATCATCTTTGAGGCATTCTCAATATTTTTTACCGTTGCATTGATAATCGAGCTAATCTCTCTTGAAGAACCAAGACTCTGGTCAGCGAGTTTTTGGACTTCATAGGCTACGACAGAAAATCCTCTTCCGTGTTCTCCGGCTCTTGCTGCTTCAATAGAAGCATTCAGAGAAAGAAGATTTGTTCTATCTGAAATTTCATTGATAGTATTGGAAATATTGATTATCTTTTCAGATTGAGATTTCATCTCGTTAACAACTTGAACCGTTTTTTCTAAGAAATTTTTACTTTCCATTGTGCTACTCCAGGCTTTTTCGGCTTTTTTTAGGGCTTCAAAACTATTCTTTTGTATATCCTGAATAGAAGCTACCGAGTTTTCAACTCTATGGAGTATATTTGTGATAAGCTGTAACTGGGCAGAGGTAATTTCGGTTACTTCTTTTCCATCTTTATGAATTTTAAAAACTTCTACTTCATCCTGCTTGAGGTATTCCTCCTGTTCCAACACATTCATCTGTAGGGAGGCTGTGCTTTGTTCGAGGTTTAGTACCATAGCCCGAAGAGTTCCGGAAATATCTTCAACTTTTTCAAATATATCTTCCATTAATTGATTATTATGGTTGGCTCTGGATTCTGATTCAGAAAGCTTTCCCAGGTAACTTCGAGTATCGTTGGCCAGAATGGAAATAATATACGATCCAAAAAGCAGAAAGATAATTTTTGCAAATTCAGTAGGAAAACGAAGAGTATTATGAGTGAAAAACTCTTTAAAGCTGTTACTAAAATGCATATGTCCGCTTGCCAGGGATAAAGAAAGAAGAGTTATATAAAGTATGGCAGATAGTATCCCTGTGAAAAGGGAAAACTTTTTATCAAGTCTAAGTCCGGCAAGGATAATAAATAAGAAAAAAGCATCAAAAGAGGCCGGCTCTTTAATGGCAGTTCCCCAGCCCAGGAAGGGATCAAAGCTAAATCCGAATTTTGCAAAAAAAACTACCAGTAAATCGAGAGTAGTTGTAACATAACGTATCCAATTCCTGTAGGATATTTTGTTTAAAACGATATGCCAGGTAATTGTGTTTATTAAATATACGATAGCAGTTACGAAAAGCGAAGTGTATACAGCTTTTTGACTTCCGTTTTTATAGGCCGAAAAAGCTGTCACGAGAAAAATACCGCAAAAGAAGTAACGAATCTTATTAATTTTTCTCTCCATATTCATGGAGCGTTCTTCGTAATTTTTTCGAAAGATTTTTTCTGACTCTCTAACTTTAAAACCGGAGGCATGTCTTTCCTTACGGAAAAGCTTCAGGGGAATTTTTTTTTTCATAACTTTAAAAACCTTATTGTAAAGGCTTACAAAATACAAGTTCTTCTTTTCAGTAAGAGGAGATTTTTTATTCTGACCGAAATGAAAAAGCGGGTATTACTGGTAGTAGAATCTCCTTCTAAGGCAAAAACAATCCAATCTTATCTGGGGGAAGACTATCGAGTTTTAGCAACTTACGGTCATACTCAGGATCTTCCCTCCCATGTGATGGGAGTTGATATAAAGAATTCTTTTCATCCTGAATTTGAAATTATTCAGGGGAAGGAAAAGATTTTACGACAACTTCTTAAGGAAGCAAGAATTTCGTCTTCTGTTATTTTGGCTACCGATCCGGATAGGGAAGGAGAAGCTATTGCCTTTCACATAAAGAATTTTTTGCAGGAGAGTGGCGTTGCATTATTCCAGCGAATTACTTTAAAAGAGATCAGTAAGAAAGCATTAAAGAAAGAGTTACAAAATCCTGGAAAGCTAAATTTGGATCTGGTCGAAGCGCAATTAGCGAGAAGAATCATCGATAGACTTATGGGTTATTCAGTAAGTCCTCTGCTCTGGGATATACGTTCAGGTTTATCGGCAGGAAGGGTTCAATCTACTGTATTAAAGTGGATTTGTGATAGACAAAAGGAAATAGAGGAATTTGCTACCGAGGAATACTATGAGGTAAGTGCTGAACTTAGAGAGGGTCTGTTATTTCTATTAGTCGAACCTGTTGATACTTCTTTAAAAACATTACATTTATCTTCTCAGAAACAGGTGGAGGATATTATAAAAGATTTAAACAAATTAGAAAAAAATGAAACAGAAGTAAAATTAAAAGTTGTTGATATCCAATCAGAAAAGAAAACACGGTATCCACCTCCACCTTTTACTACATCTACCCTGCAACAAGAAGCCTATCGCAGGTTAAAATTTCCGGCCAACAAAACTATGTTACTCGCACAGAAACTATATGAAGGAGTTGATATAGCCGGAGAAGGAAGATTGGGTTTTATAACATATATGAGAACGGATTCTGTTCGAATTAGTGAAGAAGCGGCTTTAAAAAGGCGTATTTATATCGAAAAACAATTTGGTAAAGTGTTCATAGGTCTTATGCAAAGAAAATCCAAAAAAGGAAATATTCAGGATGCTCATGAAGCCATCCGTCCGGTAAGCATAAGCCGGGAGCCTAAGAATTATACAAATAAGTTACCTAAAGATTTATTAGATTTATATAAATTAATCTGGGAAAGATTTGTTGTATCAGGGATGGCCGCGGAGCAAAGTGTGGAATATAAATATCTTTCTAAAAGAAAAGATTATTATTTTTTAAATAAGCAAAAGGAAGTTGTTTTTGAGGGTTTCACTGTATTTACAGGAGAAAATAAGAAAAAAGAGAAACCACATCATTTAGAAAAGGGTAAGGAATATGTTGTGGAAAAGTTTTTTTGGGAGAAAAAAAATACTGAGGCCCCAATTCCTTTTACGGAAGCAACAATTATAAGGAAAATGGAATCAAGTGGAGTGGGTCGGCCTTCCACCTATGCTTCGAGTTTAAATGTTTTATTCAAACGTAAGTATATTCGAAAAGAGAAAAATTATCTATTGCCGGAAGAGTTAGGTTTACTTGTAAATACAAGATTATGTGAGAATTTTATAGAATTTATAGATGAAAAGTTTACAGCTTCTATCGAAAAAAAGTTGGATTTAGTTGAAATGAAAAAGCTTGAACGTTTGCAACTGATAAAAGACTTTTATTCATCTCTTCAGAAATGTTTAGTTCAGACAAAAAAAAAGCCATTTACAACAAAAAAGAATAATTTGGAATCAGAACCTGAAAAGAAAAACCTCTGTCCTTTATGTAATAAGGGAGAGATAAAAGTAAAAAACACAGGTCGGGGAAAGAAATATCAACAGTGTTCCCGCTTTCCTCATTGTGAATTTATGGAATATATATAGTTAAGAATTTTCTTCGGATTGTGAAGGTATATTGATAAGGGAAAGAAAATCAATGAATTCAATCACCTGTCTTTGATTTTCCTCCGGCAGCTTTTTTAATTTGTCTATGGCTCTTGTCAGTTCTGAATTAATTTCTTCTTGCATAAAGTAAGACGCTTATCCTCATCTATTACCAGAGCATAAGGATATGGTAAAATTGCAAATCGAAAATTTCAAAAGCTCAGGTTTACAGGGATTGGAATATATTTTGATAGACAAAAAACTTTTCTTGTAAAATCTGAAAGCAATGAGTGGAGTCGATGATAGTAATACAAAAAAAGGAAGCGATCTCAGGACAGTTCGCCTTTCCTCTGTCAGTGATCTTCCTGCCGATTTTAAAGTTCACACGGATGTTCATCGATGGAGTCCTTATAAATGGATTCCGGTATTAAATTTATACATCTTTACTGAAATTATTGGTCCTTTTGTGGTGGCACTTTCTTTTTTCACCATGATCTATATGGCGATGGCTCTCCAGAAGATGGTAGGGCTTATCGTCGGAAAGGGAGTAGATCCCATTCGTCTTTTGGACTACTTTTCTTATGTTGTAATAAATACTCTTCCCAATACGATACCTATGGCCTGCCTGATGAGTGGAATCATGGCTGCCGGTAGGTTATCCGGTGACTCCGAAATAACCGCCATGCGTTCTGCCGGTGTGAGCTTTGGAAAGATTTATTCTAATTTCCTATTTTTTGGGTTTATCATGGCTCTTTTAGTTGCTTATTTAAATTTTGAAGTTGTTCCCCGTAATACTATGAAAATGGATGAGTTTAATAACTGGATTGTAGCCTACAATCCCATGTTGGCCGTGACTCCGGGACAATTTAGTGGAGATAATCACCAGGAGACTTTTCAATCCAGAGCCAGAACTATGTATACAGAAGGTTTAAATCGTGAGACAGGCCAATTACGGGGGGTCCAAATTCGAGAGTGGGAAATTTTTTTAGAAGGAAATGAATATATAAGGCATAATAATCAAATGATTCCCATGGGAGGTTCGAGAATAACCCAGATTATTTCTGCAAAAAAAGGTTATACCATAGAGAAATTAAACTCAAATGGAAAGTATGAAAAATCTATCCGTCTTCAGGAAGGATTTCTTGTGGAATGGGATGAAAAACGAAACGGTTTTTCTATTGTAAATTTTTTAAACGGAGAGATGGATTATAATCTTCCCAGCAAAAGCAATGAAAGCCGTATAATGAATTTGAATGTAAAACCTGAAACCTTTTCTTTTCCTATGCTATTCCATATTCGAAATAGTATTCAGAGTGAGGGTCTGGAAAAAATTCCCGGTCTAGAAATTTTAAAAGAATACGGACTCAGTATTAAGGGCATCAAGGGTCTCAAGGATCTGATTCTCCAGATGAAGCTGGAAATTATCAAGGGTGCAGCTGAAAAAAGTCTCAGCCCGGAAGAGTTATCCAATCGATTTGCTGTCTATACACAACTTACTAAACTATTAAAAGATTCACAAAAAACCATTACCGCTTTCAATATTGAAATAAACCGTCGTGTGGCTATGCCAATTTCCTGTCAAATTTTCTTCTTTCTTTCCTTTCCTCTGGGACTTGTTGTAAAAAGATCCGGAAAAGGAATGAGTTTTACCCTTGCTGTGATTTTTCTGTTTATTTACTATGCACTTTTTATAGCCGGGGAAAATATTTCCTATAATCCCAAAGTTCCGGATTGGATAGGACCCTGGCTGGCCAATATTACCATTGCTATTTTGAGTATTTATATCATGCTCAGTCGAACTGATATAACCCTTAAAGATACCCTTTGGGGAAAAGCCTACCTGGCTTTACTAAAAAAGTTACAACCTGTTTCCCATTTTTTTAGCAAAATATTCTCACCAATTGGGCGAATTTTTACTTTCCTATGGAAATATATCCGACCTGTCTTTTTTCCTCTTATATTTCTTTTTCGCAACCTGTATTTTTACTATTTAAAGCTTCGCCATTTCATCCGGATGTTTTTTCGAAAGGATGAATCCTGAGGACTGAAAGAAAATAATGCTGGAATTATAATAAATTCTTGAAACTATATCCAGTAATTGCAAAACAGGGAAAGAGGTAAGAGTGAAAGTTTCTAACATCTGGCATATTTCCGAAAATAATAGCTTTCCTTTCGAGCTTTGGAGAAATGATAAAGTTGAAATAAGGTTACATGAGTGCAATCATAGTAACTATAAAGATGTTCATTATCCAATAGATGAAATAAACCTTGTTTATTTTGAAATTACACCTGATCAGTGGATACAAAAAAAAACAGAAGTTGTAAATTTCTTTAATTCTCATCCTGCTGTATCCACAACCATCATTATTTCAAGTTCCGAAGAAAATCCTCTGGAAGATGAAAGCATAGGTTACCGCTTTATTGTTCTGGGTTCTCCCTTGCGACCTGTGTTACTCAGAGGCTTGATTGATAGGTGTTTTCTTTTAGAATACTACAGGCAGGTAACCATTGAACTTGCCAATGGAAACCCCGGCTTAGACCAGTTAGAAGGTATATTTGAATTGGCTAAGCGGGAAAATAAGAATTCTGAAGAAACAATACATGCACTGGAGAAACTTTTAAATTATGAGGTAGGTTTAAGGGGTTTTAATCGCAAAATTAGCGATGCAGTAAAAAATTTAAATGACTACCGTGACCACGAAATCATGGAACTTCATAAGCGAATCCAGGCCAATGAGCAATTGGATCGTCTGAGGGAAGCTGAACTAAAAGACGCTTTAACAGATAAAGAAGCTACAGAGAAAGCCCTGCAGTTTTCCCGGCTCGAAGAAATCGAGATGAATAAAATCATCAATGCCCATGAAAAACTTTCCAGATATACTATTGAAGAAATAAAAGCTTTGTATAAAGAAAATATTGAATTAAAGAAACGTCTGGGGATTCCTGTAGAAGAAGAAAACCTGTGACTTCAATCACAGGCGTGGCGAGAAATTAATTACGACTGATTTTCTTTAAAACCCTGTCATACTGACTGGAGTCTTTTCCGTATGCCAGTTCGGTATACCTTAAAAGCTGTTCGTATTTTAAATTTTTATAGTGTTCATAAACAGATTTTTCCTTGTATTTGGCTGCATATTTTTGATTAAATTCATAGCACATGGCCAGCATTTTATGGGGATGAGGTTCTTTTTCATAATCTTCCCCTAATTTCAGATATTTTTCCAGGATTCCGGCTGTTTGCTGATAATTCTTGAGTGCGAATTGATGCTTAATATATTCCCGGTAGATACTGGCTTTCAGATCGAGGTATACATTATTTTTTTCGACACTGGGGTTCTGGATTTTATCCATGGTTTTCATAGCTTTTATCAAACTGGCGATGGCAGCCTTTCGACCCTGAATAATGATTTTTTCCGTTACCCTTTTTTCTTTCTCTTCATCCTCTCTTTTTCGCCATCCACCTTCTTCCGGACGATAGTATTTTTCTTCTTTTTCGAATTCTTCCTGTTTTTTACGAGCTACTTCTCTGGCTTTTTGAAAGCCTGAAAAAGATTCGTTGAAATTCTTAGCAGCATCCTTCAGAAGCTCTTTCGAATACTCTTCGCTGATTTCATCAAAAATCCTTACGTCTTTAAAGGCTTTTTTATCATCAGCTTCTTTGCCCCAGGGACCGCCCTCAGCCTCTTTTGTCCCTGAAATAATAACCTTAACACTGTTTAACTCATCTTCCGGTGCTTCAGAATAGATGGAAACTGATAATAAAACCAATAATAAGTTTAATTTTAGTATAAATTTCATTGAATAATCCTTCGGAGAATCCCCTATTTTTCTTTATGTTATTATTTTAAGGCTGTCAATCAACCATAAAATGCAAAATAGGAAAAATGATGATTTCAAATTTATTCATTTTATTTGGGGCATATTGACCAAGTAAAAAGAAAAAAAAATAAAAAAAATGTTTTATAGAAATTTCCTATAACGTCTTATAGCACAGAAGGTGAAGAAAACATGAAAAGACTCGTTTATATCTCAATAATTCTCATGGTGTTTTCTTCCTGTGTGAAGAAGAAGAAAATTCCCGTTCCTCTATTTTCAGGAATAGCCGGACAGGAAGAAGCTCAAACTTCCTCAGGGGAAGCAAAAGGAAGTGGTAGTACTGCAACAGGTACGGAAAGGAGTTCCGAAGCCCAGCTTGTCAATATAGTGATTGAGCCTGTTGAAGAATCTATTGCTAAAGGTACCAAGTTTAAGTTTAAAGCCACCGGTATTTATAGTGACAATTCAAGAGCTGACTTAAGTTCTCAAGTGACCTGGTCCAGTGATGCTACCGGCATTGCAAATGTAGATGCAAGCGGAATCGCCACAGGTGCTTCAGCGGGTTCATGCAATATTTCTGCAAGCCTGGGAGACCTTTCCGGAAAAGCAAAATTAACCGTTAGTACTGCAACTCTGACTGCTATCCAGGTTTCTCGTTCTGATTCTATTGCTGCGGGAACCTCCGTAGATTATACCGCTGTTGGAGTTTTTTCTGATGGAACCACTCAGGATTTAACCGAATTTGTAGATTGGGGAAGTGCAAATGCTTCAGTAGCCACTGTAAATAATTCTTCGGGTACAAAAGGAACTGTAACCGGTGCCGGTGCAGGAACTACTACTGTAACCGCCAGTTATACTGTAGATGGTAGCACTACTTCAGGTAGTTCCAGTGTCGAAGTTAAAACAGTAACAGTAACCGGAATTACCATTGTTGGTTCTGTAAATGTAGCAAAAGGAAGTATTATCGAGTATAAAGCTATTGCGACTTTCTCGGATGGTTCTACTCAAGATGTAACTTCTCTGGTGAATTGGTCCTCATCGAATGATTCTACTGTTAGCATTGTAAATTCCGGAATTACAAAAGGACAGGCCAGTGCTCTATCAGCAGGTTCAGCCTCTATTTCGGCCAGTTGGAATGGAGTGAATGCTTCAGCCAATTTAACCATCTCTGAAGCCAGCGTAACTTCTCTTATTATTCAGCCTTCTGGATCTTTATCTATTGCAGATGGAACTACTCAGCAATTTAAAGCCATTGCGACTTTCTCAGATGGAACTACCCAGGATGTAACCGACAGGGTAACCTGGACCAGCTCAACCGGTTCTGTTGCTTCTATCAGCAATCAGCTTGGAACTGAAGGTTTAGCTACAGGTTATGCAGTTGGTTCTACTACTATAACAGCTATGCTGGGTTCCAAAACTGCTTCTGCTACTTTGAATGTAAGTGCAGCTACTTTGCAATCTATAGCCATCAGCGGAAATGCAACAGTTGCAAAAGGTGGAAATACCCAGTTAACTGCAACAGGAACTTATTCCGATGGTTCTACTGTTGATATTACAAATCTTGTTACCTGGTCTTCTGACAATACAAATGTAAGTGTTAGTAATGCTTCTTCCGATAGGGGAAAAGCATACGGAGATAATTCAGGAACAAGTAATATTACTGCCAGTCTGGATGGAGTATCAGTCAGTAAGGTGATTACAGTTCCGGTTCCGACTTTGCAAAGTATTAGTATATCCGGAAGTTCTACTATTGCAAAAGGTGGAAGTACCCAGTTAACAGCCATTGGAACCTATTCGGATGGTTCTACAGTGGATTTAACTTCTTCTGTAGCCTGGACTTCTTCTGATACTTCCAAAGCTACTGTGGATGCGGTAACAAAAGGAAAAATAAATGCTGTGGATGCAGGTTCCAGCACAATTACAGCCAGCTTTGGTGGTGTAAGTGGAACTTTGAATATTAATGTTTCTCCTGCTACCTTATCCTCCATTTCTATTGGTAACGATGCTACTATTAATCAGGGTGGAACAAAACAATTTACAGCCATAGGAACTTACTCTGATAATAGCACTGCAGATATTACTTCACTGGTAAGCTGGTCTTCAGCAACAGGTTCAGTAGCA
>JACKPC010000005.1:300000-462701 GCA_024233835.1 Leptospiraceae bacterium | reverse complement strand
AATCAGACATTAATTCAAATGCTACTTACCAACGATGATAAACTGAGCACTTTTACCTATGAAGGTTCGGGTCGTTCAGAAGCATCGCAGTGGGGAGGAAAGGAAACAAGAATGTCCATAAACTCAAAGTCAAAAGAAACAAGAGCTTTTGAATATACTGAAGATGTAAAAGACTCCAGTGGTAAAATCATTCACAAAAAGGGGGACATCGTGACTCAAAATATGAAAAGTAAATACACTCTTGCTCATGAAATCATTCATGGGAATATTATAAAATCTGGAATGCAATCGTTTTATCAGAATAACGAATTGGATGATAAGCGTAATCCTTTACCTGTTTATCAGAGACATCCGGATGGAACATTTCATGATGTAAAAGATTTAGAAGAACTATCAACGGTTGGAATTACCGCATATAAGAAGGTTGTAATAAACAATAAAGAGACGTATGTAAAAATCACTGATAAACAGATCGAACCCAATGTGAATATGATTCGAGCTGAACACGGAGAAAAGGTTAAGAGAGTGGTTTATTAAATGAGAGAATATTTTATTATTTTAACTCTATCAACAGTTCTGTTTTTAGGGAGTGAAATAAATGCAGAAGTAGATTATTGCAAAGAATTAGAATATTGTTATATAGTTTTTAAGGATTCTGAGTATCATTCCAAAATAGGAAATCGTGTTATGCACTCAGGTGGCCTTGATCTGGGTCATGATCCAGATCATCCGGAATATGTAATAATTGCACATCTATATCAAAAGCATTCCTTTATTCTTCCGGGAGATAAAGTGTATCGTATTGATAAGTGTGAAATGCAATTTGATCGTGAATCTTTACGTAGAACTTGCTTTAAAACAAATAAAGATGAACACACCTATTCAAGGTTATACTACCTTTTTGCTGCACCTTTAGACGAAATGGTAAAGCACATCAAAGAAGTTGAAGTGGAACGTGATGGAAAAAGAATCATTTTTAAAACAGAGGCGGAAAACCGCAATATCCTCCGTAAGATATTTTTCTTCTGGGAATGGGGAGATTATTTTTAGGTAATGGACTGTTTCCCTGACCGGTGGTTTAAACCATCGGTCAAAGGCAGTGTTGAAAGAAGCTATAACGGGATAGCTTACATCCGGTTACTGAGCAAGCGAAGCGCGTCGAAGTACGCGGATGGTAACTCCATGGAGATACTGTCTGTGGAGCAGGAATACAGAGATGAGTTGGTCTATAACTTCGAGGTGGAAGACAACCACACCTACTTTGTGACAGAAAACGCGGTGCTGGTGCATAATTATGCCGGATTGGACTACCATACCTTAGCACAAATTGATTCTCGGATTATTGATAAAACAACGAAGGAAAATTTAATGTTAGCAATTGCAGCTAAGGAGGGTTTAGATCTAAATACTAAAGAAGGAAAGAACGAAATTGAGAATATGCTATCTGGTGCAAATGAGATGGATGATAAGACTGTAAGGGAATTGATAAAAAAATATAAAATTGAAGGAATGAAGGATACAGATTTTAGGCAGCCATTAAAGAATCCCGGAGCAGCTATTCTTAATTTATCCAATGAAGATATTGAAGAGCTTGAAAAATCCCTAAATAACATATCGACAGACGGAAAATGTAAGGTTGAAATTAATAGAGAGACAGGAGAGCTTAAATTTATAATAGATCCAAATACTGACATGAACAAATTAGGAAATAAAATTATTCGTGATTTAGCTCAGGCTTCTAAAAATGGAAAAGTTGAGTTTGTGATGAATCATGGAAAAGAAGATTTGTATATAGATTCAAAGGGAGAAGCGGCAAGAAGAGGAAATCAAATGCAAAAATATACAAATAGTGAAACCAAGGAAGAAACAATAAGAATTAATTTAAATCCGGATCAATTAAAAGAAAAAACATTTACTACATTTGATGATACATTCTTACCTGATTATTTCGATAAACTTCTCTTTACGAAAGAAAGGAATATAAGTTTTGATGAGGCAGTTGTTCATGAAGTGATTCATGCTATTAGAGAAGACAGGAAATTCGATCAACCAGCAGGTTCTGGTTCTCCTTTCAGCAATATTTTACCTGATACCGAAGTATGGCAAAAGGATAAAGATGGAAATTTCAAACCTGTCAAATATGAAGAAGTAAGGACAACAGGCGGGATAGCTACATATCAAATGCAAGCACCGGTAGCAGAAAATTGGTATAATTTCTATGATGCATATAGACAGGCAAATTATGCTATCGCTGTAAACAATAATAATCTGCAAGAACAGAAAAAATATGCAGATTTTATTGAAATTCCAGAATCCAATAATACAGAGTGGAATACCTACAATACAAACCAGTGGCGTGAGGAGAAAGGCATTGATTATAAAAGAATTGTATATTAGACTGTCATTTGTATTCTTATGTTTTTACAATATAACCTGTATTGATAGACAACTTTATGAGGCAGCAAAAAAAATGGATTCTCCCGAAATGGTGGAACTTGCTAAACAAAGAGTAAAACCAATAGATTGTGTTGTAGTGCGAGAACGGGGAGAAATGATATATGGATACCCACGTCATTCTTATGGTTCGGATAAAGAAATCTATATTGGAGGAGGCTCTTACTTTGTAAATGGAGTTTTTGAAGGTTATAGAATCATAGAAAAATTAAATTATTCTCATCCTTTTTTAAAAATACAGGATAAGATTTTTCGATGGGATAAATGTGACCCCTATATTGATAGAATATATGAGATAGAAAGGAATCGTTGTATGCATTTTGATTATTGCAGAAAGGTGAAAGTTGTTCCGAAATTAGAATATCTTATAGCAGCTCCTTATGATGAAATAATAAA
Source organism: Leptospiraceae bacterium (assembly GCA_024233835.1). Lineage (NCBI taxonomy): Bacteria > Pseudomonadati > Spirochaetota > Leptospiria > Leptospirales > Leptospiraceae > Leptospiraceae bacterium. Next base: position 459,851 of record JACKPC010000005.1, on the reverse strand, counting down.
AGAAATCAAAGAGGTCGAAATCGAGCGGGATGGAAAGCGAATGGTTCTGAATCTTGAAGAAGAATATCAGAAATATATGAAAGCTAAAAAAGAGAGCGAAAAAAGGCTAAGAGAAGCTTATAAAAAATACAAGAAAAGTTACCCTAATAAAAGCTATATTCAATTTCTAATGGATGTTGCTAAAGCACAATCAATAGTCAGGCAGGAAAAAGAAAGGAAAAAAGCAGAAGAGGCAGCCAGAGAAAAAGAGCGTAAAAGATTAGAAGAAATCCAAAACCGCCACATTCTCCGTAAGATATTTTTCTTCTGGGAATGGGGAGATTTTTTTTAGGTAAAGGACTGTTTCACTGACCGGTGGTTTAAACCATCGGTCAAAGGCAGTGTGGAAAGAAGCTATAACGGGATAGCTTACATCCGGTTACTGAGCAAGCGAAGCGCGTCGAAGTACGCGGACGGCAGTTCTATGGAGATACTGTCTGTGGAACAGGAATACAGAGATGAGCTGGTCTATAACTTCGAGGTGGAAGACAACCACACTTACTTCGTGACAGAAAACGCGGTGCTGGTGCATAATTATGAGAAGGGCTTGAGTGAAGCATCATTATATCAAGCTATAAGTTATTTAAAAAAGATTGATGAAATAAATAAAGAAGTAAAAAATGGAACAAAAACAAAAAAATATTTAGAAGATTATATTGAAGAACATAAGGATTATGAGAGAAACTTATTAGAGGTATTACCGAAAGGCACAATTCCGTCTACAGGATGGGTTTATAAAGATATTGACATTGCACAATTGACTTCAAGTATAGATGCATTAAATAAATTGTATTCTGAGAATTTTCGTGATGTGTATAAATACTCTAAAGGAATTTATATTGTCAATAAACCAGATTCAGAAATGAGTAAAATACAGAATAACTTGGCGTCCTTATCAAAAGATGGGAAGGTTGAAGTAACTATAAATAAAGAAACAGGAGAATTGAAAATTAATGCACAGGAAGGATATGATAAAGATGATCCTGGAAATATTATGTTGCTAAAATTAAAAGAAGTATCTAAAACAAAACCCATATCATTTAATTTTGGGAATTACGCTTCAGTTTCCCATACTCAGTTAACGCCATCAAAATTTGAATCTAACGTTATTTATAGAGGCTCATCAGTAAGACCTGATGATGAATCAAAGGCGATAGATGGAAGTGGTACTGGAAGTTCTATCCAAATTGATCCAACTGATCTTCAAAAGCCAATGTCAGCATACTATACTGAAGACACGGTAGATAAAAATGGTGTTTTCCATAAAAAAGGAGAAGCTACAACAGTTAATTATAGTATGGATACATTCCTATATCATGAATTATCTCATGTTATTCTTAATTCCGAGGGAACAAGTAAAGGAGATGTTGATAATCACACTTTTTTTAGGAAAGACAGTAATGGGAATTATGGTGATCCTGTAACATTAGAAGAAGTGAAAATAGAAAATACACAAGAAATGCTATATGTTAAAAATACAATTATTGTTGATGGAAAAGAAATTGTGACTTATCAACCGGCAACTGAAAGTCAATTAAACATGACTTTATCGATCCCGACAGTCTGTGATTATTTAAAAAGTAGAGGTGTAAAAACATGCAGATTAACTTATTAATAGGATTATTGATTAATTTATTTTTTATAACAAGTGTTTTTTCAGAAGATATAAAATGTGATTATTCTAACCCAGCTTATAATATGTGCTATACGATAAAACAATGTTTCTTTAAAATGAAAGTAGAGAAGCGTTCTCTGTATCACAACGCTTTTTATGAATGGGGTGAAGGAGGTTCTATAGGTTTTTCCGCTAACGATGTAAATGAGCCTTATTACTGGAAAATTAAAAAGGTTCCCGAATCTCATAAATTCATGCTTGAACCCAATGATTGGATTTACCAGATTGATGAGTGTAATCCTTATGTACAATCGATGCTTGAATTTAAAATGAAATATGAACAGAAAAAAGCTCATCTCCCGTTGATTGATATTTTAGCACTATTTCCAAAATCTGTTCCACATTTAATTAAAACGATAGAAGTTGGGAGATTAGTTGATGGTAAACGAGTTCGAATGAAGTTTGATATCAAAGAGCTATATAGGAAAAAAGAAATACAGGATCGTCACATTCTTCGTAAGATATTTTTCTTCTGGGAATGGGGAGATTATTTTTAGGTAATGGACAATGCCCTTCAGCTCACCTGCGGCATCGCTCAGGGGGCAAGGTGCTGTCTTACGACCTTACTCAGCAACCACATCTGTCTGAGCCGAAGCCAGGTCCGGCTCGGATAAAGGTTAAACAAAATGAAAAAACGATTCCATAAGCTAATCCTTATCTTCTCCCTTCTATTGGGAGCCATATTTATCCTCGCGGTAGTGCTGCGAAACCCGAAGGGAAACTGCGTGCAGGGCGACTGCAAGAACGGCAGGGGAATTTTAGAATTCACAAAAGGACTTCGCTATGAAGGTGAATTCAAAGACGGGCTACAGCACGGATTTGGCACGTTTGCCGATGCTAAGGGCAACCGCTACGAAGGTAGCTGGCACAAAGGAAAAAAGCAGGGCTTCGGCACCTACAGCTACCCTGGTGGGGAAACCTACAGCGGCTTCTTTCATAAGGACAAGAAATGGGGAAAGGGCATCTACACCTGGAATGACCAAACCCGCTACATCGGCATGTGGAAAAACGGAGAGCCGGAGGGTGAGGGAATTGTTACCCTGCCCGGAGGAAAAGAATTAAAAGGAATCTATAAAAACGGAACTATCTACGAAGGAGAAGGAATCTACATTTACGATGACGGAAGCAAGTATATCGGGGAATGGAAAGATGGCAAGCGCCACGGGGAGGGAATATTGAAAGATAAGACAGGGAAGATAATCTTTCAAGGAAAATGGAGAGAAGGGCAGTTTTCAAAGGACAATGGATAAGCCATCAGACCGACCTCAGGCCGTTCCTTCAGGGCCGGACAAATTGGCCGGGATTAGACCGGGAAAGAAAGGAAAATAAAAAATGCTAAAAACAATTCGAGAAAGCCTTCGGAATCATTACCGGCTCACAAAAGAAATGTTGTTCCCGACTGAAGCCGAGCTACAAAAACTCCAAAAAGAAGACTTTGCTAAAAAAACTATCCAATATACCTTTATCCTATTAGGACTATATGTCTTACTGAATATTAGCATCTACTTACTCAACTATAAAGACATGCAGGTCTTAAACGAGATGCTTCGAAAGACACTTGAAAAGCAGCCAACATCGAAAATTCATCACATATTCAGCATTTATCCCTATAATATAGTCTATATACTTATAAGCCTTTTTGCTTTCGAGGTATACATGATACTTGCGAGTTATCTTTTTTTATACCTCTTCGGAGAAAAAAACAGGAATATAAAAACCAACACCGTTTTTAGTATATATAGTAATACTTATATACTCTTATCTATTTTTCTAATATTTCTTACCAATACATTTTACCCAATAACAGATGAGCCAACAAAACTTCGTCTGGCTATACTCTTAGGTTTATGGATATTCTATTTGCTATGGGGAATCTACTATTCCGGCAAATACTATTACCGGCTCACGAAAGATGTTTTTGAGCAAAACCGAAACATCATCCTTTTAAGCTGGAATCTACCCTTTCTTTTTCTGGGAATTTACATGTATCTGGCATTAAGTTCTTAAGGAGTGTGAAAAGTGCAGATAGGTTTTGAAAATCTGAGTGAAGATAAAAATAATTTGACTGCTAAACATATATATTGTTATATGTGATAATGAAAATAGATTATAAACCAATAAAAGAATACAAAAACTATAATTATAAAAAGACATACAGGCATTCAAATAAAAGTAAATCTGAATATAAAAAGAATTTTATAATCTTATTTCTTGTTTTTCTTATCGGAAGTATCCTTATCATAACTATAAGCCAGCTTAAGAACCCAGATAAGCTTGAGGTGGAAAAGCTCGAACTGAGCAATTTAGAAGCAAAGATGGAGGAGCGTGTTCCTCTTGAAAAATGGGAGAAAGATAGGTTTTGTGAACTTTTGGAGAAAGTAAAAGGTATAAAATTATTTGCTTGCAATGAGAATTATTTCTGTCAAATTGGAAGTCTAACAGGCTATGAAATTCAGGCTGGGGATATTGACCTGCGTGGAACCGGTGTTCCATTTGTAGAAGCTTTAAAGCTGGCATTTGAAAAAACAGGTGTGCCTGTTGAGTCTTTTCAGGCAAAAGAATGGGCGAAAGATATTAATGGGAAGACATTTGTTGTAGAGTGGAAAGGTCCTTTTGGGACAGAAGTAAGTATTGATGCTCCCCATAAATATAATGGTCCGGATGTTTTTCACATAGGCTATAAAACAAAAGGGAAAAAAGGTAGTAAACAAAGGGGTCATATATTCTTAGATTGTGTTCCTTTTTTTAGAGAAGTAAATGATTAATTCAATGAAGGAAATACTAGTTGATGCATTAAAATCCACCGGTTATCGAATGGAGGATATGACACAGCTTCAATCTATCTTTTTCAGAGAAAAGATTATAAATTCTTACTTTGAAGGAAGTAAGCATCGATATTTGTGGGAACATTTTAAAAATATTGATGAAATCTTTTCTGTGCGTGATTCTAAAGCCTGGGCATGGTTGGATGATTTCTTAGAAGGAAAAGAAACTATCATTTTTTTTGAAAAATCAGATGATCCGAATATTTATATATTTCCTGAAGAGCAATCTATTGTTAGATTTTTAGAAGAATCATATATTGATGATTTCTACCTAACAAATGAAAAATTAGAATTTTTAATTTGTTTTAACGACCATGATTATCTTATCGCTACCGGAACAGCAGAAACATGGCTTAAGAAGAAAGCTTTAGAGCTTTCCAAAACAGGCTGGAGAGATATGGATGGTAAGTCTTATCTCCATTTAGAACTCTCTTAAAATAGGATTCCAAACTTCCTCCCGGAGTGAATTCGAGTGACGACGGCGCCGGTCCTTCAGAGCCGGGAAAATTGGCCGGGATAGAAAATTAAACCCCTATTCGGCGGAAAAGTCTCTCTAAAAAGTTTTCATCGAGTTCGGTGATGCTCGCAATCAGGGGCATATCAAGAGCCTTTCTTCGCATAGAAATAGCCGTTCTGAGCGTTTTTTTCCACTCTGCTCTTCTGGCTCTTCTTTTCTCGTTTTCCGCTTTTCTTTTCTCGTCCTCCGCTCTTCTTTTCTCGTCTTCAGCCCTTCTTTCTGCAAGTTCAGCTCTTCTTTTCTCGGTTTCTACAAGATGTAAGGCTCTATTATAGCCTTTTTGCTCAATTTTATCTAACAGTGAAACCAGCATATCCTTTACTCTCCTGCTTTCTTTAGTTTCCATCATTGATTTTAGACTGTCAAGTTCAATTTTTTTCACACCTGATAGCATATAGAGAAGGACAGTTTCTATATATTCCATGCCGGTTTTCTTTTCTGCTAATTCCGCAAGTAGGGAAATAATTTGCACCAGCTTTTCTTCAAACTCTTCACGATTGATATATTTCAAGAGCAGGGTAAAGAGTCTCGTAGTTATTTCTCCTTTTATATCTTCTTCTTGAAACCTGGAGAAATCATAAACTATATAGGAAAAATTGACCTGGTATTTTTCCCAGCCCGGCATCATTTCCTGTAAGCTCTGAAAATCATCACCATATTGCCATTCGTTTTTTCCGTGATATAAAAGCACAGGCAGGATAAGAGGAAGAACAAGCGACTTCTCTTTTTTCTCCTGGCTTATATGAAGGCTCCAAATTCCGAGCATGTATTTCAATAGCTGAAATGAAGTCATTCTATCGGGATAACTTTTGTGTTCGAGAAGAAGATAGATGTAGCTATCTTTGCCGGCTATCGGAACTTTGAAGAGCATATCCGAATGCACATCCTGATAATTGGCATCGACGAAACTATCTTTTGTTATTTCGAGAGAATCCAATAGAATGTCTTTTAACAACTCCTGAGGTAATTTGTGTTTCAGGAAGTCGATAGCATTTTCGCGGTTCTGGAAAGTGATTTTGAAAAAAGAATTATGATCCACCGAGCTTATAAACTATTCACAGAATGATTCGTCAAGAAGAATCTCCTTGATTCCCTCACTCCCAAGCAAATTTCGGCTTTGAATAAGGAGCTGATACAGGAAGCTGTTAAGGCAGGAAAAATGCCTCCTACAGATGACGAAGCCTCCGGCTGGTCAAAAAACAAAGATGATAGTTTATGGACTAAATTTGTGGGAGATGCAAACGATGCCTGGCAAATTTTACAGGGAAGCAATGTAGATGACGACGGCTGGGTAGATGCAAACGGCGTCTACCACCAGCGCACCTGTTTTGTCGCCGGAACTCTAATCTCCACAAAAAACGGTTTCAAAAAAATCGAAGAGATTCAAATTGGGGATGTGGTGCTGTCCTATAACGAAAAAACCGGTGTGACCGAATACAAGCCCGTGACACAGCTTTTCCGTAACGAGGTGAAGACTATCTTTAAGCTCACCTATGCGAATGGAAAGATAGTCGAAACCACATGGAACCACCCTTTCCTTGTGACTGATGGTTTAAATCATCAGTCAAAGGCAGTGTGGAAAGAGGCCAAAGACATAAGGCCCGGCGACCGCTCTGTCCTCGCGGATGGCAGCTGTGCTTCGACTCACCTGCGGTTCGCTCAGCAACCGAGGTGTTCTATGGAGATTGTTTCTGTGGAACAGGAATACAGAGATGAGTTGGTCTATAACTTTGAGGTGGAAGACAATCACACCTACTTTGTGACAGAAAACGCGGTGCTGGTGCATAATTATGAGAAGGGTAAGCTCCAATACATTCTAAGCAATAATAAGCAAGATGAACTTAGAGAAATAGCTAACACCGAAAAATATGGCATGGAAGGTTTTCTTCAACGAGTAAAGAATGGTATTACGAAATTTGAATTTGTAAAAGATGTTGAGACAGTTAGCTTAGACAATATTAGTTTTAAGGAACTTGATTCAATCGATGGAGATGATGAAGGGCTTAAAGAGAAATTCCTAAATGAGCTGAATAAGATATCTGACACGGCTAAAATTTATATAGATGAAGATGGCAATCTAAAACTGTTACAAGTAAATTCACTTGATGACAAAAAAATATATTCTAAAGAACTTATGTATGATGCTTTTGTTAACCATGATAAAAAAGTAAAAATATCTTTATCAGATGATAAAGATAGCCATATTCAAATGCGTGTCAGGAGTTATGGAAAAGGTTCTGTGACCCCTGGAGTAGGTTCAAACACAAATTTGGAAATAAATTTAGCAACGACTAAAGCGGGAGGTTATGTGGAGTATACTGGAGATGAAGGTATGGGAAAGAAAAAAGGCAAAATAGAATGTGTTGATGTTGAAGAAGCCAAAGTATTAAATCCTAAATATATAGGTATCGCTCACGAACTAATTCATGTGGCTCAGGATGTAAATGGATTTGGCTTAGGAGACAAAGTTGAAATTCATCACCAAAGTGAACTTTTTAAATCTTGGGGCATAGATGAGCTTGGAACTACAAAATTAGTTGAAGCAAAAGCAGTCACAAGAGATTCCCATGAAGTGAAAATATTTAAAGATAAGGAAGGAACAAAAGAAATGGATTACCCGCAAAACTCTATAAGTAACTATTTACGTTATTATTTGGGAATGAAGCATGATACGTTCGCAACTGAAAATCTTATCAGAAAAGAACATAAATTACCAATAAGAAAGGGTTATTAAATATGGTAAATATCTTATATTTCATACTATTCATACCTCTTATAATTATATCTTGTGGTCAGCCATCGTTCCAGGAGTTAATAAAGGAACCAGGATTTAAAAATTGTCACATTAATATTAATGAAGAAGAAAAATTGAAAAGGTCTATCTTGATGGATATGAGAAGTTTTATTTACATTGGATATAGGGATAAAAAAGCTTTTATTAGGGATCGAAAAGAAATACTTGAGAATTATTTCATTAAAAATAGAGATGAAATAATAAAAATAGATAACTGCGATTTTTTAAATGAAAACCCACGATATAGCTTTCGTTCATTTCTACCTGAAAATTATATAGATTTAGAGTGGTATCTTCTTATTGCAAAAATAGAAGATATTCAATTAAAAATCAATAGAATCACGCTGATACGAAATAAAAAGATTATTGAGATAAATACTAAGGACCTGGATAAGAAACGATATCAAAACTTCGAAAAATATCTATATCCAAATTTATATTTATTTTTTAAAGATGGAGAATTAAACTCAGAAAAAGTTCAAGAGAAAGCGTTGACTAAGGATGATGATATTACGTATGAAAAATGGATTCAGTTAGGTTCTAAAGAAAAGAAGCCGCCAGAGAAGAAGAATAAAAGAAATCCAAAACCGTCACATCCTCCGTAAGATATTTTTCTTCTGGGAATGGGGAGATTACTTTTAGGTAATGGACTGTTCTCCTGACTGGTGGTTTAAATCATCAGTCAAAGGCAGTGTGGAAAAAAGCTATAACGGGATAGCTTACATCCGGTTACTGAGCAAGCGAAGCGCGTCGAAGTATGCGGATGGTAGCTGTGCTTCGGCTCACCTGCGGTTCGCTCAGCAACCGAGGTGTTCTATGGAGGTACTGTCTGTGGAGCAGGAATACAGAGATGAGCTGGTCTATAACTTCGAGGTGGAAGACAATCACACCTACTTCGTGACAGAAAACGCGGTGCTGGTGCATAATTATGATCCTTCTGATTACAAAAGAGCAACTGATGTTCAAAAGTTAACATTGGAAACGAATAAACTTTTAACAGATTCTTTAGAATCTTTATTGGAAGAGGAAATTATTAATTATGAAAAAAAGAGAGCACAAATACAACGTTTATTCGTTGAGTGGAATAATGCATCAAATACTGATGGCTCAAAGTGGTGGAATCCTTTTTCATGGGGAGATATGTCAAGCAAGAAGAAAAAGGAACATGAAATCACATTAGCAAGAAAGGAGCTATTTGATAAGCAAGTTGACTTACTGAATGCTTACAATGAATATGAAGATAGTTTACCTGAATCTTCATATGAAGAAAATATAGAAACTTCAACAGGTAACAATACTCCACGTTCTTATCGACTCAACAAATATGCCACAAATCCTTTAACTGGTGAACAGGGAGGATTTATTGTTAGAGGAGGAGGATATCCATTTGCTGGAAACAATGGTAAGCATGATGGACTTGATATAAGTGCAATATTAACCGAAGCGGGTGATAATACATTATCCAGAGCTGGGTCAAAAGGTGTTTATGCCATTACTGATGGAGAAGTTACTGAAACAACAAAGGGAGAACGAATGCCTGGGCAACAAACTTGTGGTAGCACTCAATGTGGAATCTATGGAGATGGTGGTAATGTTTTTTCTTTCGGAAGAGCTGATTATACAAATTCTGATTCTGAAATAATGAATGATTTGAAAGCAAAGTCGAAACGTGGAGACTTACATGTTTATGGAAATTCAGTAAGCATCAGCGAGCCAGGTATGATATGGCCAGAAAGATACACAATAACAACTGAACATTTAGATAAAGCATATGTCGTTCCTGAAAGTAAAACTACTAAAAATGGAGACAAATTGGGAAATATGAGTTATACAGGGAATAGTAAAGGAGCACATCTACATTTCAATGTACATGTGGATCATCTTCCGAATTATACATATCGGCAAAGAGATGATACTACAGGAAAACTTATACAGGATCCTCAATGGGTAACTGAAGTAAACTCTCAATATAGAGATTCAAACACCAAAATAATTAGCAGAATAAAAGGGAAAAATGGATATTTTATAGATCCATTATATTATTTAAATAAAATATCCGGGAGAAAAAATTTTGAAGATAAATATTTACAAAATCCTTAGTGTAGTGTTATTATTAAATTTATTCTACTGTAAAAGTGAAGAAAAAGATGTAAATCTGGAATTACAGAAATTGCGGGAAGAATCTTTTAAGAGAACCTGGGGAGTAGACAAGGAAACAATGATGAAACAAAATGAGGAATTATGGAAGCTATATAATAAACCCCCACCAGATAAAATTCCGAATGTAAATGAGATGGATACAAAAAAACTAAAAGAAGCACATGGCAAGTCTTGGGGAATTTATTTAATAATTACTAATAATATTCATTTGGGAATTACACCAGAATTGGATTTGAATCGCACAAACGGGATTGAGCAAATTAAAAAACAGGGTCTCCTTCAAGAAGTTGAAAAATTGGAGCAATTCATGGCAAAAGGTGATATACGAAAAACCCTATCTATGATGTGTGATTACGGCGATAAATCTGCTGATGGTAAAAATATACTCGATTATAAAAAAGGATATATTCGTGCCGGGCGAAAGGTTAAAGATTTAAATAAAGAACAGTTTTTGGATATTCATTTCAAAGATCTAACAACTAAAAATAAAACCTATCCTCTGCCTTACGAATTTGCTTTCGACATTTCTACTTTTAAAGAAATTCCTGAGGAAATGAGAAATAATAATATCCGTTTAGATATAGAACCAGAAGCTTACGATAAGAATAAAAATGTTATTTATAGAATATATATTATCAACAGGAGGGATAAAAAACCATACCCCCAGATGTATGTGTTCCAAAAAATTGAAGATGTCTATTGTTATAACGTAGACTATTTTGAACCATAGATATTTAATATTTTTCTTCTGGGAATGGGGAGATTATTTTTAGCCCCCTGTTCCACAGTTGGAGAAAAATCTCAGGAGAGAATCCCCCTATGGGGGAAAACGTGGAGAGGATGTGGTACCACTGTAGAGATAGGGGGAAGAGAGAGCCAGTCAATGAGTGTTAAACAAAATGAAAAAACGATTCCATAAGCTAATTCTTATATTCTCCCTTCTATTGGGAGCCATATTTACCCTCGTGGTAGTGCTACAAAACCCGAAGGGGAACTGCGTGCAGGGTGACTGTAAGAACGGCAGGGGGATTTTAGAATTCACCAAAGGTCTTCGCTATGAAGGTGAATTCAAAGACGGGCTACAGCACGGATTTGGCACGTTTACCGATGCTAAGGGCAACCGCTACGAAGGTAGCTGGCACAAAGGAAAAAAGCAGGGCTTCGGCACCTACAGCTACCCCGGTGGGGAAACCTACAGCGGCTTCTTTCATAAGGACAAGAAATGGGGAAAGGGCATCTACACCTGGAATGACCAAACCCGCTACACAGGTATGTGGAAAAACGGAGAACCGGAGGGTGAGGGAATTGTTACCCTGCCCGGAGGCAGGGAAATGAAGGGAATCTATAAAAACGGGACTATCTACGAAGGAGAAGGAATCTACATTTACGATGACGGAAGCAAGTATATCGGGGAATGGAAAGATGGCAAGCGTCACGGGGAGGGAATATTGAAAGATAAGACAGGGAAGTTAATCTTTCAAGGCAAGTGGAGAGAAGGACAGTTTTCAAAAGATAATGGATAAGCCATCAGACCGACCTCAGACCGGTTCTTCAGGGCCGGTCAAATTGGCCGGGATTAGACCGGGAAAGAAAGGAAAATAAAAAATGCTAAAAACAATTCGAGAAAGCCTTCGGAATCATTACCGGCTCACAAAAGAAATGTTGTTCCCGACTGAAGCCGAGCTACAGGAACTCCAAAAAGAAGACTTTGCTAAAAAAACTATCCAATATACCTTTATCCTATTAGGAGTATATGTCTTACTGAATATTAGCGTCTACTTACTCAACTATAAAGACATGCAGGTCTTAAATGAGATGCTTCGAAAGGCACTTGAGAAACAGCCAACATCTAAAATCCCTCATATACTCAGCATTTATCCCTATAATATAGTCTATATACTTATAAGCCTCTTTGCTTTCGAGGTATACATGATAGTTGCGAGCTATCTTTTTTTATACCTCTTCGGAGAAAAAAACAGGAATATAAAAACCAACACCGTTTTTAGTATATACAGCAATACTTATATAATCTTATCTATTTTTCTAATCTTTCTTACCAACACATTTTACCCAATAACAGATGAGCCAACAAAACTTCGTCTGGCTATACTCTTAGGCTTATGGATATTCTATTTGCTATGGGGAATCTACTATTCCGGCAAATACTATTACCGACTTGCTAAAGATGTTTACGAACAGAACCGAAATATAATTCTTTTAAGTTGGAATCTACCCTTTCTTTTTCTGGGAAGCTACATGTATCTGGCATTAAGTTCTTAAGGAGTGTGAAAAGTGCAGATAGGTTTTGAAAATCTGAGTGAAGATAAAAATAATTTGACTGCTAAACATATATATTGTTATATGTGATAATGAAAATAGATTATAAACCAATAAAAGAATACAAAAACTATAATTATAAAAAGACATACAGGCATTCAAATAAAAGTAAATCTGAATATAAAAAGAATTTTATAATCTTATTTCTTGTTTTTCTTATCGGAAGTATCCTTATCATAACTATAAGCCAGCTTAAGAACCCAGATAAGCTTGAGGTGGAAAAGCTCGAACTGAGCAATTTAGAAGCAAAGATGGAGGAGCGTGTTCCTCTTGAAAAATGGGAGAAAGATAGGTTTTGTGAACTTTTGGAGAAAGTAAAAGGTATAAAATTATTTGCTTGCAATGAGAATTATTTCTGTCAAATTGGAAGTCTAACAGGCTATGAAATTCAGGCTGGGGATATTGACCTGCGTGGAACCGGTGTTCCATTTGTAGAAGCTTTAAAGCTGGCATTTGAAAAAACAGGTGTGCCTGTTGAGTCTTTTCAGGCAAAAGAATGGGCGAAAGATATTAATGGGAAGACAGGCATTGTTAGATGGCAAGGCTCTGGTGGAGCGGAAGTAAATATTGATGCTCCTCATGTTTTTAATGGTCCTGACGTTTTTCATATAGGCTATCAGACCTCCGGTAAAGGAGGAAAAAGAGTCAGAGGACACATTTTTATGGATTGTGTTCCATACTTTAGGGCGATAAAATGAGAGATTATTTTAAAGAAAATATTCAAGAAGCTTTAGACGCAACTAATTACCGAATGGAAGAGATGTCTCCACTTGAATCAATATTTTTTCGGCAAAAAGTATCAGAAAAATTTGCCGATGGCAGGGATTATTCCTCTCTTTTTTGGGAAGCTGTTGCTACTACAGGAAAGGGATTTAGTATTCGTAGTGATGAGTCATGGAAATGGTTAGATGATTTTTTAGAATATAAGGAATATATTTTATTTTTTGAAAAATCAGATGATTCTACAATATACATTTTTCCAGAAAAACAGTCAATAGTTAAGTTTCTCCATGAATTCCCGATTAATGTTCTATATATTACCAATGACTATTTAGATTATTTTATTTCTTTTAATGATAGCGATTATCTACACTGCATAGGCACTGCTGAATCCTGGTTAAAAACAAAAGCTTTAGAGCTTTCCAAAACAGGCTGGAGAGATATGGATGGCAAGTCTTATCTACATTTAGAACTCTCTTAAAGCTATATATTACCTATTCTAATCTACTGTAAAAATCCTTCGTTTAACGCTCAGGAACCCCTGTTTTGTCGCGGGGACTCTAATCTCCACAAAAAACGGTTTCAAAAAAATCGAAGAGATTCAAATTGGGGATATAGTGCTATCAAAAGACGAGGCTTCCAGAAAGATTGTGTATAAAAAAGTCACAGAACTTTTTTATCACGAGGTAGATACGCTTTTTGAAATCCGTTTATCTAACGGGGAGATAATAGAGACAACCTGGAACCACCCTTTCCAATATCAAAATAATCAAATAGGTGATGATAAAAAAGCATTGCCCGTATACAATCTGACTTCAGATGGAAAAATTGAAAAAGTAAATGACCTTGAAGAATTATTACTGGTGGGAATTCCTGCATATCAAAAGATAACTAAGAACGGAAAGGAAACTTATATACAGATTAAGGGCAAAGATATTGAAACAAATATCAATAAGCTTCGAAGGGAAGATGGACTTTCTATAAAAAGGAGAAAGTATAAAAATGTTGATTAGATATCTAATAGTGACAATTCTCTTTTCTATCATTCATAGCATTTCAATTTTTGCTGAATCCAATAGATGCAGGCTTGTTAAAGCTTGTTATATAGTATTTTATAATAATGAGAAATACCACAAACTGGACAGGCATGATTTTGGTATTTATGGAGTACGTTCAGGAGTAAGGTTTATATATCCAAATGATGGAGTTGGAGAATATTTTGAAGTTAAAGGATTTAAAAGACACTCTTTTTTAAAAGATGGAGATAAAATTTATCGTATTGATGAGTGTAGGCCCAAAAATGATCCGGGTGGAGTGGTTGGATGCGGAAAGATAATTGATAAACATTATTATCCAAAACAATACTATTTGTTTTCCGCACCTCTTGAATATATAGTAAAACATATCAGGGAAGTTGAAATTGAACGAAATGGAACTCGTATTATCATTCAAACTGAAAAGGTATTGGAAGATGTATAAACTAACAATAATTTTATACCATAACAGAATTAAATCCAACTGAAATACAACGATAATTCACCGGATTTAAAGAAAAAAGTATAGAATTTGAAGAGTTTTTATAAGCCCACTCAGTCAAATTTTTGAGTAAAAATTAAAAGCATGGGCAACTTATCAGCTATTTATTTTCTTTTTCATACTCAGAAAATCTGAGTATATACTCAGCCAGAGTTTCTATTTTGACGGGATGTCCATTGATAACCTTATAGATTCCTGAGTGACTGATGCCCAATATTTTAGCGCTCGGTCTTAAACCATGTTGCTCAACTAACCTTGTGAAATCCTGTAGTAAAATTATTTTATACTCCTGGATTTTGGATGCTATCTCTAATGCTTTCATGTTTCCTTCCCGATGGTTAGTTTTACACCCTCAGTTGTAGACAAAAAGAATAAAGCGTATGTAATAACTCTTACCGCGATATATTGAATTGGTTCCTGGATACTATTATTTTTAAATAGCTCAACTATACTTAAAAATGATGTCCCAAATGTTGTAAGCAGTAATAGAGAATACATAAGTCTTTGTTTGATGTATGCGAGTATAAAAGAAAAACCTATCCCAAGAACCGAGATAACGATACAAAGCTGCATGGGTAGCTTTAAGAGGTTGTAGAGGATGTAATGGTCATACAGTAAAATACTGGTTGAAATTACTAAGAATATTGAGTAAACCCAAATCATAAAATCTCCTTGACAGAGAATAAATGAGCACTAATAATTGAAGAAACGGAAGCTGCCCTTGCGGGCAGCCTCTTTTTTAGTTTCTGTCATTTTCTTCTAACCATTTCCAGAGAAGCCAGCCCGTCCAAGCGACTACTCCGAGAGTGGTTAGAAAGAAAATGATTAATATTATTAGTGTCATCATTTACCTCCGATATAAATATACTAATATACGGTGTATAAAATGCAACCACTTTTTTATATTATATTCCTTTTTTATAAAATATTATGCTGTTTGGTTTAGTAGATTCACCTTAAATCGTTGTCCGCATTTTTGTTTGTAATAGACAAACTTATCCTGTTTATTTTTTCCATAGCGGGTTCTGACAGTTGTGAAGAGTCGGTTCTTATGGTCGAGAAATAATAGGATTAATACCTCTCCGGTTTTGGGAAGTTTATAATTCTGCATTGTCTTCCCATCAAAATACTTTGTATCGTATTCCTTGAACTCACCTGTCAAGTTCTCTGCCCTGGTTACAAATACATCTAATAGCGTTATGGGAAACTTATATTCCACATCTTCCATTTTATAGTAGAGGTGACTGAATTTTATTTCGTTCTGATTCATGATAGTTCCTTTATTGATATTTTTTTATATAACTTCTGTCTTATATGCGATATTTACTTGATTCTTATTTATGGTGTTATATAATCTGTCAGTTTTTTTTAGGAGTGTAGCATTATGGCTAATGATGATCAAGCAAAATATAGAACCGTTACGGTTGATAAATCTCTTTTAGAGAAATTTTTAAGTTTATTTCAAGCGAAACATGGTTTTAAACCCGTAACCAAGCAGGTTTTTGAGGCTGATTTACGTAAGCGCATTGAGGATTTGGAGGCAGAACATGATTAATTTGATTAAGATTATCCTGGCAATGGTTATCTATCCTATTTGTGCCCTGGGTGAAGGATTCCGAATTTTCGAATTCTTTGTTATCAGCAATCACTGGTTGATTAGCTCTTTGATTTCGGTAGTTGCTGTTTTGGGTATTACGTTTTTCGTGTTTATGGACAATAAAATCGGTAGAATTTATACTATTTCAACAATTATTCTGGCTCTGTATATTTCTATTAAACCGGTTCATCAATTCTGGTTGGATAACTCAGGAATTGTAGAGATTCAAAAGCCTGTAGAACCAACCAAGCCCGTTTTACAAACTTCTATTTTCTGGGATACTCAGAAGAAGTTGGAGAAAGAATTTGATTTAGCTAAAGCTCAATACAGTGAAGATTTGAAAGTGTATAATGAGAATCTAAAATTGTATACTCAGTATATGTCTAATCCGCAATTGAAACACCCGGACTGGTTTCAATTGATTCACAAGATTTTGGCTGCTATTTTCTTGAGCCTCTTTTTCCCGGCAGGTTTGTATTTTTCCAGTGAGTTGATTATTGCTGAACTTAAATCCCGTCCGGAGGAATTGAGCGAGCGTGATAAGGTTCTTCTGGAATTACAGAAGAATACGCCTGTAACTAAAATTGCATCGTCTCTGAACATTTCCAGACAAAAGGTTTACATGTATATGAAAGAGGCAGGTCTGGAAACTAAACCTCGGACAGCAAAGAAACAAACTAAAACAGAACCGGACAAGCAACGTATGCTTTTCAAAGTAATTAATGGAGGTATAGACAGTGATAGACATCTTTAAAAAACATCCGAACATTCTCTGGACACTATTGATTTTACTCGCGATTCCTATGGTTCTTGTGTTTGTGAAATACGTTCCGGTGAAGTATAACGATTTAGAGAATTTTTTCGTGTTGGCAACCGTAGCATTCGTGACCATATTAGCGTTCCGTTTTGCCGTTGGTTTTGATTTTAAATCTATCACAAATATATGGATTCAGAACAAAAATGGAGCTGTGAATGTGGGTCCAGGTTTACTGGAATATAAACAGGCTACAATCAACAGTAACCAGGTCAGCAATAACACAGAAAACCACGTTCAGATTGAAGTGAAACCTATTTCTGTAGTGAATGCAGCCAAACATGTTCTGGAAGACTCCGGACGCTATGGGTTTTCTATTTATGAACAGCCGGTTCTGGATGCCATCAAGTATAAAATCCTTCAGGATACCGGTATTCATGCCCAGAATGAGCGTATTATCCAGGCTCTAACAAGCTCTCAGGAGTTCGGTCAGGATAAGAACCTGATTTATCATAAACAAATGAAAATAGAAGATAATTATGAGGTAGCGAAATACAAATCAGACTTCGATAATAACTTCTTTTCTCCTGGATCATTGAAACCGGCTAAGCCTGCCAAGCCCTCCCCTACCGGGAAAAGGAGGTAATATGGGATTTTTAGAGCAATATGTTGGCATAGGGGGAGTGATGATGCTCATGTTTATGGCCGGAGTAGTGGTGAACCGCTTTCTGAATCGTGTGAGTGATGCGGTTTCCAAAACTCTGAGTAACTCAAAAACCGTGAGTCATTATTTGGAATATCATAAGGGTTCTCACAATAGCTCTGTGACCTATAATAATTCCAATAATACTACTCACCATGAAATTCATTACCATGTTTTTGAAATGAGACCGGAAATTAAAGAGCTTCTGTTTTCCGAGCATGAGGGTGAATGCAGGGTAATTCCGACTCGTGAAAAAAAATCCGGTGCTTTGCCAAATTCGTCTGATTCACGAATCAGGGTAATTTCACCGGCGTTTCAATCGAAAAATAGGGTGTCCGAACGTGTCTAAAAGTGTCCGAATCTGTCCAGTGCCGGACACTTACCCGACAAACATTGTATTTCACAGGACTGTTTGCGGACAGTCCTTTTTTATTCTTAGACAGTATTATATTAATCTATTACAATCAGGAGTTTTATCATGACAGACGATTTACAAGAAATTCAAAATAAACAGGCTTTCGATGAGGAGATGAAACAAATCATAGGCAACTGGAAAAGCCCAAACTACAAACTACTCTCTGAAAAATATGGCTATTCAGAGGAGTATTGTCGACTGATGTATTTGTCGTTTAAGCAAAAACGGAATTATGAGTTTGCATCCGAACCAAAACAGACGTTCCGATTCCCTGTAGAGACAATCCTCGGACTTCAAAAAATTGGTAATTCCTACGAACAAATTATCAATATTCTAAATTTGAAATGTTCCATCTATACTCTGAAAAAGTATATGTATAATTTAAAAAAAGGTGTTAAGAGATGAAAATTTTCAAATCAGTTGGAATTGAATTTCATAAATACCAGAGGCTTTTAACCGAAGCAACCAAACAGGGAATGAATATTACGGAATATTTAGATAAAATATTGGCTGAAACTATAGCCAAAAAGGACGGTGAATGATATGGGTTATTTTGCAAATGGAACTGATGGAATGGCATTTGACGAACAGTGTGCAAAATGCAAATACGGTGATCAGCCCTGTCCTATTGCAGAGGTTCAGGTTGAATATAATTACGAGGCCTGCAATAATAAAACTGCCATGGCAATACTGGATACATTGGTTAAAGATGATGGAACCTGCACGATGTATGAGCGATTCGAGCATGACTTAAAACATGATGGGCAGAAAAATTTATTTGGGAATGAATCATGAACGCTAAACCTCTAAAACTGAAAAACTGCCCGTTTCATCTGGAGATAATGAAAAACGAATATGATGAATGGCTTATAATCGAATCTAAAACCCTTAAGGTTTTAGTAAATGGTATAGACAGAGAGGATGCAATTTACCAGATGAATGTGATTTTGTCCAAACCCGAACTGGTAGACAGAATCCTGACTGAAATCAACCAGTCCCAGCAATTGGAGCTGTTTGGCTCAATTCAATAATCTACCTCTTTTATCCCATTACTCCAAAGCTCTGCCTGACAAGCAGGGCTTTTTTTTATTGACAGAATTTTATTATATTATATAACACGCATAGAGTCCACGGGAACTGAAAAACAGCAGACCATGCCCCGGAGTTCATACTATACTATAATATGAATAACTTGTTATCAAGTGTCTGCATGGACTCTTTTCTCCACGTATGTGGGATGAACCGGAATGGCTTATGTGTTAAAGGATGCAAAGAAACTTTTCTCCACGCATGTGGGGATGAACCTTAGTAGAGATTTAAACGAGGTTTAAACGAAACTTTTACAATCCGCTCGTAAATTTACAGTCCGCATGAACTGTAAACTAATACTTGGTTGGTTCTTAGTTGGTTTGTGCAAATTTTGCACATTACTGAATTTCATAGTCTAAAAGCTCTGGATTAATACTTTATTTGCTGGCTATAACTTCCATGAGTTCACGCTTACTATATTTTAATTTTTTAACGGTTCCACATTTTGCGCATTCAAATTTATACATACCCAGAAAGGTTTTTCTTTCAAACATTTTTATCTGACAATCCGGACAATACACAGATGGTAGAACCTGTTTAGATGGACTTTTTCCTATGGTTTTGAGTTTTACACCAAGTATTTCGTGAAACTCGCCTTCAACCTCAATTACCTGTAATGGAAGTTCTATAAAAAAACTATCCGGGTTGTTTTCTATTTGGTTGTTGTTGATTGTCGCTGACATTGAAAAACCTACCAGTATACCTGTTAAAAGGATTAATATAAAAACGGGTATACCATAATAATTTTCTAATGTCAAGCTTTTATAGAAGTTGGTAAGATATGCAGTATAAAAACTGAATATAGTGGATAGAATAGATAATATTATTCTTGAGTGCTTTTTTATAAAATCGTAAAATTTTCTATTACTATCCATCACCACACCTCAAACCTTGTGTTTGATTTCCAGTTTCGGTTCCTTGGCCTGGGCGGGTTGTTCCGGGGGCCAGAAGTAGTAGAGCATAAAGCCGATGAGTATGGCCGGGAGTAGTTTTGCGAGTAATTTCAGGAGTTTTTTTCCGTTTCCCTCCCGGTAGGATTCGACCAGCTCGGCTTCATCGTCGGATAAATAGTATTTATTGGAATATTTTATGTTGTAAGTATTGCCAGAACCACTTGTCTGGATGATATTCCCTCCGGAATTTCCAGTGTTTGCATTGCCTTTTGGCTCTAAAAACATATCTCCCTCACCGGTCAGCAACCAATCCGGATTAACTGAGTATCCGTATTCGAGTGCTTTCAGGACTGGCCGTGAAATACTCTTATTTCTTCCTGATATAATATCATTATACCCTCCGGATGATAGTCCTATGGATTCTGCAAATTGAATCTTTCTCTGTCCTGTTTGTTTTCGTATTAAATCGAGTCGCTTCCCAACCATAAAACTCTACTTTTTTTCGTATTACGAGAATTTTTTTGTTGACTTTCGTAATACGTGAAATATACTACTACTACCAAAACGGAAATCAATTTCCGCTCTGGAAATTACAATCAGGAGGAATCGATGAAAGGTCAACAAATAAATCAGGCCATTCTGGACGCTACGGCCAAAAAAGCGTTCAATTTCGACCCTAAAACAATAACTAACCACAAAACTCTAAAAAGTGTTCTTCGCAGGAAGCATCTTGGAATAGCTAAGGCATCAATTACACTGGGATATGAATTTGCTAACTTTTCAAGCTGTGTTCGTGGTGATAGAGCTATAATTCCTATTATCACGGCAATTCAGGCTGATTTAGGACTGAGTGATGAGCAGGTTTTGCAGCTCTGGCCCCAGTTACGAGTCTGGCCCCGCGAGCCCTATTCCCGTGTGCCACGGAATGTAAATGAGGATTCAAACGAGGATTCGGCTGTTTGTAATGCCGATGCAATCAACGACGATTCAATAGAATTAAAGGAGAGAAATGTAGCATGAACGAGAATGAAGAAAGGTTGGAATTTCCGCTGTTTAAACCGTTCGAAAACGTTCAGGCAGGTATTGATTCCTTTTCGGAGTTGGTGAATCGTATTCCAAAGAAAGACCGTGCTGATTTCGCTATCTGGGTTGGTTGCCTTGTAACTACAATCAATAGGGATTTGGTTGAGATTAACGTAAGCAGTCTATATACAGATGCCGAGGTCGGGCAGGTAGTTCTGATGCTTGAGGATACATTTGAGAATTTAGAGTTTAATATTAAATATTTCTCTGAGAATTTAGCAGATAGACGTGATGATAAATTGGTTAACTTCATCGAGTGCACTTTAAAAACAATTACTGATGATGTGGAATGTATCAGTTTTTTCTCTCGGTTTTTGTTAAACCAATTTGGAGGCCAGGATGAATAAAGACGTGGAATTAGGAATTCAGGCTGCTCTCAGTCGGATTGAATTTAAAGCGGAAGATTCAATTGCCAATGAGAGCGAAATTAAGGAAATGCTTTTAGAGCTGAATACTAAATTGGAACATCTCATCGCTAATGATATTATTTCCGAAGCCACGCGATGCCATGAAGGAGCAAAGCCCGGAACTATCCAGAGCCATAAAAGCAGCCACTTTGGCCCCCTGGAGATGAGCGAAATAGTAAAGCGGTTGTTGTTTGGATTGAAAGGGTGGATCAACAGGCTTTATTCGTTCCATTCGGTATTTGAAGCCGGCGACGGGTGCTTTACATTTAGCAATGATTCTTTGCGTATGAGAATCGACGATGTAAAAGACAAAGCCCTGCTTTCGGGTCTTAAGAAACTTTTCAAAGGTTCTTCCTCCCTTCGATTTGTCGGAATGATTAATGATAAGCCCTGCAATATCCATATAAACATCGCTGCAAAACTTCCCATAAAAGGCAAGAATAAAAAGGAGCGTGTAGCATGAAGAATAAAACGAAAAAGCCGGTTAAGATTGATGTAATATTAGAATATTACCGCTATCTACTGGTTGAATTGGACTGGGTTTCTACCAGTATGGAAACAGTTCTGAACTTTGCCACTCTGGCAGATAGGGCTCTCAGTGATGAACTCCGGACTCAGTTTATCTATGATCTGGAAAGAGCCATTCAGGATTGCAGGATAGACGTTAGATTGGCATTAAAAGGGTTTAAGCATACTCTTAAGTGTTTTGATATTGAGGATACAGACAATGAGAAAACCGAGGGTTAGAACTATAAACCAATTGGAGGGCTATAGGGTTCTTGGTAAAGGAGCCAAAGCAACTCTGAAAAACCTGGCATCACGACTGGAATACATGATTACAGGTAGAGTTCAAAACTACAGGGATGACAGACTTTTAACAGCTATCATCGAAAGCTGGGTGATTCAGGCCCCGATTACCTATTTTAATTCAGACCTGAGTTTGCAGGTAACCATATTGCCTCAGAACTATTTCAAACAGTTGGAACTGTTTAAGAAGGCTATATGACAGAAGACGAATTAAGATTAGAATTAAAGACCTGTAATTTGAATGTTTTGGTTGAAGAGTTAGAAGAACGTTTAGTTCGAAGCGGACGTTCTATGGTAATTATGCCGGCTGATTCTGCGGTAGAATATGCCATTCAATCGATTGTAAAAACTTTTTTAGAAAAGGAAGGAACGCAAGGTTATGAAAACAGTCCTGGGAAGCGCAGTAACATTCTGGCTTTTGGTATCGTTTCCGGAGGTAGGAGAATTGGTGAAACACGAAAAGTTTCGGACACACAGGGAATGCAACCTGGCAATTTTGAAATTGCCGGAGGCGCGCGGGATTTGCACGCCCATAAAAGTGAGGTATAAGAAAAATGAAAACTCCTATCGCTGAATTAACGTTGAAGCAAATTGCTAATGGAGAAATTTCGCAGATTTTCGATGAACGTTTGCAAGAGGTCAGGGAAAATATCAACGACAAACGCACCTGGGCATCTGCTCCTCGTAAAATCATTCTGGAGATTACCATCAAACCGGATGAGGACAGGGAGTCGGCTATCATTTACCTGAGTGCTAAATCTCGTCTGGCTGCAACTACCTCCAAGCCACAACTGGTAGACCTGACAAACCAGCAATACTTTAAAAGTCAGGGATTTTTCGGAATCAAAGAGGTTAAACGTGAAAACAACTGATAAACCCACTACAAAGAAAAAAACAAAAAAAAGGGCAACTAAGGTTACCCCTAAAACAAAAACTAACACAAGTATAAATCAGGTAGAGGAAAATGTCAAGCCTCCTTTTTACCTGATTGATAAATCCGGTTGTATCGATTTTAATGGGCAGCCCTTTTACGTAGATAGGAACCTGGCTGAGCAGACTGCCGAGGTTCGTATTTCCAAGATAGGTCAAATCTGGCATGTAGATGC
The DNA here is from genome assembly GCA_024233835.1 of Leptospiraceae bacterium. Taxonomy (NCBI): domain Bacteria; kingdom Pseudomonadati; phylum Spirochaetota; class Leptospiria; order Leptospirales; family Leptospiraceae; species Leptospiraceae bacterium. The sequence goes on along the minus strand of JACKPC010000005.1, from coordinate 436,394 downwards.
GTATATAAACGGCCTTATGCACAATCTAATAATGACTGTGAAAGCCAGCAGCACAAAAAAACCGGTTCGGACTCGGAATAAGCGTCCTGGCGACATTTACATAGGAGACTGATATGCCTAAAGATACACTTGTAAAAATGGTAAAAGAGCAAACAAAACTTTCTCACAGAGAATTGCATCTCGGTTTTTATACCAGCTATGAACTACTCCTTGAGCAATACGCAAGAGCCGAGGTTTTCCTGGCTGAGAAAAATCTGTCTGAGGAGTTCTTTGAATGGAATGCTCGCTTTGGTGTAGAGGTCGAGCTGGAAAAGAAAGCTATAGCTGAATTAGATAATCAAATAAAAGAGGAACAAGATGCCAACTAAAACAAAAACTAACACAAAAACAAATACAAGAAAAACCAGCCGTAATGCAGGCAAGAAAAACGCACAGTCTACTGTCGAAAAGCTTTTAAAACTAAAAGCCCAATCTGACAGACTGAATGAGCGGATGAAGGCCATGAAAGAAGAGCTTTATCCCCTGCTAAAAGAATCCGGAAAACTCAGCTGTGAATTTGGTGATATAAGCCTGAAAATCAGTAATAGCTGGATTCTTCCCCCCATCAATGTTGTTAGGGCAAGGGAAATTCTGGGAGAATCATTTCTGGTTTACTTCTCTGATAAACAGAGTTTTGGAGTTCAGCAAATTACTAAGAACCTGGTAAAAGATGGGGTTGATGAACTCAGTGAAAATCTACGCGGGCTGGTTGAGCTAAAGCCTGTAGAATCCTGGGAGATTAAACCGAGATAAGATGCTTTACGTTCATGCCCAATTTTGTCCTGTCTGCGGAACCGAACAAATGCCTAATGAATTGCAGGTTCTCAGGGATATTGATTTCTGGAAAGCTCACTGTGAGGAGATGTTTCGGGCCGGGAGTAATCCCAGTTCGTTTAGTAAACTACCCAAATACTTACAGACAGATGAGATGAAAGAATACTATGTGAAGCTCAGTAAAAGAATAAAAGCCAGGGAAGCCTGGCTTAAAAATCAGGAGGCCAAATCGGCGTAAGACCGAAATTGCAGTTTAGCTAAAAAGTTTATAAACTGCGAGGCCGGTGTATGTCAAGCAAAATTACAGAAAATAGACGAAAGCGCGTTGCTAAAATCTTTATTCTTGCAAAAGAGAAAGGTATAGATAACGAACTTTTACATACTATTATATATGAAAAGACTCATAAAGAGTCTATCAAGGATTTAAGCGAAATTGAGTTACTGGAAATCATTGAAGTCCTGAAAGGTGAGAGTAAAAAACAGATAAGACAGAAGTTTTCACAGGATGATTACATCCAGAGTCTTGTCATGAAGCTGAAGGTTGAAAGCCCGGCAGCTTACCTTTCCGGGATTATGAAGCGAATGGGTAAGAGTGACTATTCTGAATTGAGTGTGAAGGATAAATCAAGGATTATTGAGGCTTTAAAGGATATACTAAAACGACAATGCGATACTTAAAAAATGCTAATATTATTCTGAAGCTATTTTTGGAAAATCCGGATAGACACTTCACTTTAAGCGAAATAGCAGTTAAAGCGGATATTCATTACCTTACTGTCAGGAGAATGCTCATTACCTTCGAGGAAGATGGGATTTTGTCGAATAACGGTAAGGCGTATAAATTGTCTCAGACACTGTTAAAACAGTGCTATGACTATTTTAAACTTAACCAAAAATTTTACATGGAGATGTAATATGTCAGAATTAACAGTTTTAGAAAATAATGGAGTGTTGGAAACAGAGGACCCGGAAACGAAAGAAACGATTGTTTTTTCAGGGGATGATTTCGCCCGTTTAACGTTCTGCGAAATGCAGATTGGAATGGGTGCTCATGTGATTGCTACGTCCCTGAAAACTATTCGCGATAGCAAGCTCTATTTGATTCGCGGTTGTGCCAGCATGAAGGAATATGCCTATGAGTATATGAACCTGAGTGATAGAACGGTTCGTAACTACATTCGTCTGGCTGAATCGTTTTCCAGTGCAGAGAAAGTAAAGGCCATTTCCGAAGTTGGAATCACCAAAGCTTTGCAGTTGATTCAGGATCCGGAATTTGTGGAGTCTGCTGAACAGGCAAACGATGCGGAAATCAAGGAGTTGATTCACGGAAGACTGGCTAAAATTGAAAAGATGAATGAAAAAATCAAAAAGGAGAATAAAGAATTAAAAGCCAAATTAGACAAAGAGATTGCAGATAAGAAAAAGGCTGAGGGTAGCTTGCAAAATCTGGAGGATGAAATTGCTCTGGGTAAATTTGAGCCGATTCGTTCCAAAAAAACTGTGATGGCCGGTCTTTTAGAGTTTTATTCGTCCCTGGAGAAATTTGACAATCTGATTCAGAGAAACCAGATTACAGATGACATCGAGGTCCTGACTACTGAGTCCAGTATCTTTGCGAGAATGCACAAGGCTTTAGAGATATTGGAACCTTCTGTAAGTCGTAAGTTGCAGGAACGTGGAGCCATTCAGGATGCCGAGGTAGTTGACGCGGAGGAATAAGATGAGAAAGAAATTGCAGTTTAGCGACGAATTCTTTCGAAACCAGTATATGATTTACTCAGGTCTGAAAACCAATAAAGAGAAAGGGGCGTTTCGCGATGGTTTAATCGAAAACACTCCAGGCCTGACAAGAGACATCTGGTATAGAGGGATTAAAAAATTCAAAGAAGGAAAGAGCGTGAAAACACGCTCTGACCGTGGCAAGCCGAGGGTAGCCTGTGAAGAACAACTGATTCAGGATGTAAAGGTAATAGCAGCTATTAAGTTCGGCCATGCCACTTCTGATTCGGGTAAGATGTATAAAAAAGGCGTTTTTGAGACTACGAAAGACGCTATTTCACTGGCTATAGATAAAGGATTGATAACAAAAAATTATTCAGTATCAACTATGGACTTTTATCTAAGAAAATTTAGTTTGAACGCGGAAGGCATGAAACGTGATAGAGCAGCCATTCATCTAAAAGCCGAATTTTCAAATCAGTGGTTGCAAGTCGATGCCTCTCCGGCTATTTCAATTTACGTTGATGCAAGAGCAAAAGCTAAAAAACTGATTTATGATACTACCTTTAAAGCGGATACTTCCCATGGTAGAGACCGATTGGAACGGTTAGGACTCAGGAGAATCTGGGGTTATCATGTTGTAGATGTTTATTCAAAAGCTTTCGATGTTATTTTCTTTGCTGATAATGGTCTGGGTGAAAATGCAGATGACCTATTGACAGCGATGATTTACTTTATGAACCGGAAACAAAACCGGGAGAATCCTCTTTGCGGTCTGCCACTGAACATTTATTCCGACCCTGGTTCAGGTTTTCGTAGTAAGGCCTTTGCTAATTTCAATTACTACTTTGGAATCAATCACCTTACTCACGAGGCGGGAAGGGCCAATTCGACCGGGGCTGTAGAATCGAGGATTCGTTACAACCAGAGGTTTGAGAGAAAGTTTGGTTTTATGATTCGTAATTTCATGGAACACGAAGACCGATTTGAAGCCTTTAAGGAATTCATGGAAACTGAGGTTGTAAAGTATAACTTTGAAAAAGGGTTTTATTCGAAATGGGAATCAGGACTTACTATGGAACCTGTTTTACCACAGAGACAGGACTTTGTATATGCGAGAACTGAGCCTGAGATTGCCTCTGTAGATGGATTCGGCGAGGTAGTGTTGGATAAAAATAAATACTATGTTTCTCCTGATTTAAAAGGACAGAAAGTTCTTTTGAAACGCAGGTTTTGTAATTTTCCGGTAGCAGTGGATGCCAACAAAATCGAGTATATTTGCCAGAACGAACGCGCCGTGGTTCTCGGTGAGGGATACTATGGCAATAAGAAGACTGACTGGGAACGGAATCGAGAAGAGGTAAAAACCCTGGCAGGTCAAATAAAACGGGGTTTTGCGTTAAGTCCGATTACAGAAAATAACATTTCCGCTGAGGATGTTTTTTTCTCTCTCTGTGAAGATATGGCTATAGGGGCCTCTGAAATTCCGGAGGATATGCAGAGAGAAGCGTTGCTATTTTTTGAATCTCGACTGCGTGAAGAGGGTCAAGTTTCCAAAGAGGATAGAGATTCTATTCAAAAGATTTTTCACATGTATTTAGATAGGAGTGATAGATATGAAACGGCAAGAAGCTAATCAGCAATTATTGGAAATGGGTATTGTTCCTACTGCAAGCTTTGTGGATGTATACAGAAAAGTAAGCTTTGCAGTAAATAAACGTTCTATACTGGTTGTCACAGGTGAGCCGGGTATGGGAAAAACTACCATTAAACGTGTAACTCTCGGACGTTACAAGGAAGATGCATCGGGCTTTATCGTGATTGAACCGGAGGCAGGACTTGTAAGGCAGAAAGATTGCACTTCGGCTATCATGTCTCTCATGATAGATAAAATCATGAATGAACGTCCCAAACGTGATGTGATTTCTAAAGCTGAACAACTAAAACGTGGGCTCGCAGAAACCCATAGAAAGGTGATTCTTTCCATTGATGAGGCTCAGGAACTGGGAATGGATGCCCTTTATGGTATTAAGAAGCTGCATGAACTGGGAGGTGATGTAAGAAGGGAATTTTTATTTGCCATAACCCTATTCGGAAAACCGGTTTTACGAAGTCTTGTCTCTCCTCCTGAGTTAAAAAATAGGGTGACTCTGTATAATATGAAAGCCATTACCAAGGATGAGCTTCACCTTTTCTTACAGATTCATAATATTAGCTTTCAGAAAAAGCAAAGCTTTGACCAGTTTGCTAATGTTTGTGGTTTGATTCCCCTGGAAATTAAAGTTACCTGCTCAGCGATTCAAGCTCTTTCTAAAACAGGCTTGAAAGCCGATGAGGCTTTGAGTCGCTACGTGGCCGGTGATTTGAGTATTTTATTTAAGAAAACAAAATTAAGTTATTCGCAATTGGCTAATATGATTTTTGCAGCTACCGGACGAAACTTTGATAAATCAACCATTGGTAGAGCGATTAAAGGAGAAACGGCAACTCCTGAAGCAGATATGATTCGTAAGTTTGCAGCCGAGAAGGCCAATGAGGTTATGAACGGCGAAGAATAGTTCTATACATTCTATCCCTCCATTATTTTTTTTAGCTCGCAAAGTTTTGCGGGCTTTTTTTTTGCTTGCATGGAAGTCTAAAATATATATAATTGGCACGCTATGCAAACAAAACGAAAGAAAGATGATTCGGCTCAAGTTTTATGGCTTTTCCCTGGAATGGAAAGAGACCCGGAAAAACAAAAACCTAAAAAAGAAATCGACCCCACAGAATTTGACCTGAATCCAAAAGAGGCGGCCAGACTTCTGGGAGTTGCGGAAAGAACCCTGCGGAATTATAGAATTGAAAGACGAATTGCTTCTATAAGAGTCTCACCGCATAAATACAGGTTTTCCTCTAAAGACTTAAAACATTACCTTTCTCTAAATTATAAACCCGCCTTATATTTCGAATAAAATAGAACGAAAAACGGGAATCATCGGCAGGGTCAACCTTGCACTGATTCCTGTTTTATGCCATGCTCCTATGTATGGCTTACTCAGAAGAACAAAAGAACCGCGCCTTTGATATATATTTCGAGACCGGCGGTAATTTAAGTTTAACCAGAAAAACTCTTTTAAAAGAGGGGATTAAACTTCATGTTCAAACCCTGAAAGCCTGGAGTGTAGAAAAAAACATACACGGGAAGGACTGGGAAGAACGACGGGATGAAATTCGGAAACGTTCTCTCGTTTTATCGGATAGAGCTTTAGCTGAAAGACAATCCAAAACCATTGAAAATTTAATGGATATGGAGGATTATCTGATTTCGCAGTTGCGTAAGGCAAAAACCGGAACTTCTTCTGATGTGGCTAATGCCTATTTAAAAGTGATTACCAAGCGGGATGAAATGCTCGGAATCGATATGGCCTCCCAAAAAGCCAAGGAAGCTGTGGATAGATTAATTACAGCCTTGAAAGAGCATCCGGTTATTGGTCCTGTATTTGAAAAGCACTGGCCTGACATTCTTGAGTATATGCGAACCCTGGACAAGGTTAAAACGGTAAAAAAGGCAAAGCGTAAAAATGGATGAGATTTTTGAACATTTTCAGAAAGCCGGTTCTTTAAGCTTTCGTAAATTAGAGGTTTTAGATTGGATTTATCAGAATTTCAAAGTTTACGATTCCGGGAAGTGGAAGGAATTTAGCTTTGATAAACACGAACCTTTGAAAGAGCTTTACGAGTTCTGGCAACATCCACACTTAACCATCCGAAAAGGGGTTCAGGTTGGTGTAACTACCTACGGGATTGCTCGCAGTCTCTATGCAGGGGATAGAATGGGCATAGCAACGGCCTATTTTTTCCCGACAAATACGCATTCTGAAATTTTTGTAAATTCAAAATTTACTCCTACAGTAAATTTATCAGAGTATCTGAGCTCGTTAAAAAAAGAGGATGATACGGATAATAAGCGTTTAAAAATATTTAAAAACTTTTATATTCATTTTGGAGGGGTAGAGTCTGCAACGAATGTGCGTTCGATTACGGTTGACCACCTGGTAAAGGATGAAGTAGATGAAGCCAATCAGGAAAATTTGAAATTCGCTGATGACAGGCTTTTGCACTCTCAGTTTGGCTGGATTACGGAATTATCCCAGCCAACTCTACCTGAATTTGGGATAGATGCCAGTTTTAAAAAATCGGATCAGAGATTCTGGGGAATCAAGTGCAGTAAATGCCGAACTGATAATTTTATAGATGAAACCTTTCCTGAGTGCATCGTGTTTCACAGGGGTTCTGTGTATTATGGATGTATTAAATGCCGAAAACGTTTGGATGTAGCGAACGGAAGATGGATTCCGAAATTTAAAGACCGCTCCAAGTTTCACAGGGGTTATCATCTCTCCCAGTTAATCTGTAGTTTCAGGACTCCCGAACAGATATATAAACAATACAGCGAATTAGATGGAACGACAGCCAAAAAAAACTTTTCTATTTCCGTTCTGGGAATGCCATTTGCTACACCCGGTCAGGTTCCTATTACACTGGAAGTAATCAAAAGAGCCGAAAGAGATTTTGGCATGGAAGAAAGATATAACGCGTCTTACTTCGGTATGGATGTTGGAGATAAGTGCCATATCGTTTTTGGACATTATTACAAAGGGGCTTTGCGGGTTCACTGGGTAGAGGAAATTGATGCGGATAACGAAAACGGGATTATCCGTTTAATTAATAAGCATAAAATACTCGGAGGAGTTGTAGATGCCATGCCCTATAAAACCTTAAGCAAAAACATAGCCCGCTCTTTCCGTGGTCGCGTTTGGATTCAATATTTTAAGAATGATACACTGAAAACAGGGTTAGAAGGGGAAGATGAAAACGAGGTTTTAAAGGTCAATATTAACCGAACAGAGTCTCTGGATGAAACCTGTGATTTATTAAAAGAAGCTAAAATTGAGCTTCCTGCTATGAAAAATGTTCCTGCCGAATTATCCGAGAGGTATAGCCAGTTTCGGACTCATCTTTTACACCTGACCAAGGAACCTGTAGAAAGAGCCAATGGGGTTTTAGAATATCAATATAAACGAAAAGCACAGAATCACTTCGGCATGGCTTTAAATAGTATGGTAGTTGCGTATAAACTTTCTAAAAATAATCGGGTGAGTGGAATCGAGCCCGTCTGGATGTGAGGATTCATGTTTAATTATATTAAAAGATTCTTTATGAAGAAACGAGCTACATTGTCTATCCCTGTTGAAAATCAGAGTTCTGAAAATTACACGGTAGGCGAGATTAACCCGCTTATTCCTTACGAATTTTTAGACTTTTTAGAGGAGCTGGTTTTGACCAATCCGGATTTTTCACAGACAGTAAAACGAACTGTTCAGCTCGGAAACACCGGGCACTATGTAGAGTTTGATGGTTTAAAAGACTCAATGCAAGAAAAGGCTACTGAGTCCATTGAAAATATGGCAGCCAGTATTTTTCAACCCTCTGCCGGTATGGATGGCCTGGTTAATGTTCTATTTCGGCAGATTCTGGTTAAGGGAGCTATTTCCTGTGAATTCGTTCCCTCGAATAAATTTGACAGGATTGATAAGGTGGTAATGGTTCCTGTAAAATCTATCCGGTTTCATTTTGATGGTTCCAATTTTCTTCCCTTTCAGATGGTGAACGGAAGAAATGTTCCTTTGAATACAAACCAATACATGTATGTTCCACTTTTACAGCAGGAAAATTCACCCTATGGAATTCCTCCCTTTCTATCGGCTATGAACCTCGCATTTCTCCAGAAGGATAGTTTGAATGATGTGAAAAACATTATTCGCAAGTATGGACTTCTGGGTTTTGTATTCGCAAAGCGTAAATTACCCTTCAATGAATCGAACATGGCTCCTGAAGAATTCCAGGCTTACCTGAGACGGGACTTGCAAAACTTTGCTGATAATTTTAGGAAAAACTTTTCCTCCGGGGCCGCGGTTGCCTATGATGATGTAGATATTTCTCATCATACCATTACTAATGATGCAAAGGGAGCTACGGATATTTTCCAGCTCGTTGAACAGCAAATTGCCAGCGGTCTGGATATAGACCCTTCCCTTTTGGGTAGAACCTATTCAACTACGGAAACCTATGCCGGTGTAGTCTATCACGCTTTTCTGGCTAATCTTTCGAATATTAGAAGATTAGTAAAACGAGTATTGGAAAAGATTTATTACCAGCATTTGCTTTTTCAGGGTTTTAATTTGAAACGGGTGACTGTGAGTTTTAACCCGGACAGGGCTTTAGATCCGAAAGCGGAGATTGAAGCGACGAAACTGGAAGTAGAAACTGTATTATTAAAATTGAATGCGGGTATTATTGATTTAGATACCGCTGCCCGTGAATTAGGGTATGAGAAAGCCACAGGGTTAGCCGGAAAAAAGATTTAACGCGGCATTTGTCGCGTAGTCATTCTCATCTTTCTGTCTGGCCACAAAACGAAAGGGCTATTTACCAGGCTATAGAGGACAACTTTGCCTCGCATTTCTTTTCTGAGTATGAAGCCGCTGTAGATGCTCTTCTCTCTGAAATTTCTAAATTAGATATTTCAAAGGAAAACTTTTCAAAGCTTGTTCTGGATAAAATCGAAACCGAGCTGGGTCTTTCGTTTCCGAGAAAAATTGAAAAACAGTTTCTGGATGCTCTTGAAAACGCCTGGAAAGATGGACAGAACTATGATAATCCGAATTCGGACACGACAGTTCCTAGAGCTGATTTTAATAAAAATGTTACGTCTTTCTTTCAGAATGTTTTGAAAACGGATGTGGGAGGTCAGTTTTCTTTAGCCAAGAATCAATTTGAAGATACAATCAATGAGGCTTTGAAAACAGGGAAAACTTCTGAGGTAATTAAAGCTTTAGAAGAGAAGTTACTTGGCAGGAAGGTCAAAGGCGAGCTTGACCCGAACTCAGAACTCAGGGGTAAGCTCGATTATATTGTTCGTGATAATATTTTGCGGTCGAGAAACTTCTCGCGTATAGAGCGTTTTTCCGCTGTGGGTGTAACTCGCTTAGAAATTGTGGCTGTTATAGATAGGAAGACAAGTCACATCTGCATTGCCATGCACGGCAAGACTATCGAGGTTTCTAAGGCTGTGAGCTGGGTGAAAGAGTTTGTTTCGGATGACCCGGCGCGTGCGGGGTTCTGGCAGGAAAGAAAAAATCCGACCGAAGCCCAGGCAGAGGCCCTGGACTTGAAACGCATGACAGGCGATGAAGCCTTTGAGCTTTTAGGAAATAAACTACCACCATATCATCCCCGCTGCCGAACCACAGTCGTCGCAAGCTTTGATAGTTTTGTAAAGGCCAATTCTATTGAAGAGGCTGAACAATTCGCTATTAATCAGGGACTGGCTAAAAAAGTGAGTTATAAAGACTTACCTCTTTACGTGGCAAATGAAGTAAATGAACAACTGCTAAGCTTAAGAGGAAAATATGGAAAGACGTATGAGGAAATCATTTCAATGAATTGTGATACCATAGTGAAAAGGAAAGATGGATCTGAAAGGATAAAAAGACCAATGATGCAATCAAGTAGTTCGGTATTGAGACTTAACTATTCCTATTTTGATTTTAAAAAACTTGACACTCTTGAAAAGTTAAATCAGTCTATATTAAAGGAAGGTTCTAAACGTTTTTGGAACGCAGAAAACTTTAAAGATCTTGTAAACCATGAGTTTGGACATAAATTGACTTTAGGAAAGTATTCAAAACTCAGCAAAGGAAAAACCCTGAAAGAAAAAGAAAATCTGGTTGGAAAAGAGTTTGATACCAGTATATATAGCACTATTGATGGAAAAGAAAGGTTAGCAGAAATTTTCGTGTTGATTGAGCAGGGAAAAAAACTGGATAAGAAGTTTATTACAGAATTTAATAAATACATGGAGAAATAGAATATGATTATAGACCCTTACTGTTATGATTGTAAACATTTTATCGATGACGATTCTACAAAATTTCATTGTAAAGCCTTTGATGGTATTCCTACAGAAATATTATTAGGTAAAAATGACCACACGTCTCCCTATCCGGGTGACAACGGTATTCAGTTTGAACCGAAAGAGGATGAAGGCTCTTGACTTTCCAGTATTTATAAAAATACTGTGTGAATGGAGAAAAAAGAAGACTTATCAAACCCTGTAATCAAACAGATAAAAGAAACTGAAAAAACAGGTCAATCCACATCTAAAGATACAAAGACAAAACCAGAAAAATGAGTCCTGAAATTATTGTCAGTTTAACAGTAAGTATATTGATAAACCTCGGTTTTGGATATCGATGGCTAAGGGAGTTAAAAAAAATGAATGCAGAAATTACTAAAATCAGTTACGAGAATGAAAAACTATCAGCAGAGGTTTTGAAACTAAAACATGAAATTTCTAAAGAGAAAATTGAGAAAGCCATTTTGCTTGCTAACTTAAAAAAAGAGTATAATCAAATTATTATTTCGATTACAGATAAGAAAAAAGAATTTAACAAAATCCTTGAATCCAAAATTAAGAGTCGTGAAAAAAAACTATCCGAGTTATGGGAATCTATCGACTCTGATATTTTTGTTTTACAGCTTCCCTCCTTAAATCAAATGTCATGGATAGCTGATTATTTTTTTATGGATGATGATATAAGAAGAGAAGACTTTTTAATGGATACTATTATTCCATCTCTTATACTATTGAAAGTTCATTTTGAAATATTTAATAAACCAGAGATTCTCTCACTTTGCAAGAAAGATGAAACAATGCTCATGAGGTATGACATTCAGAGCGTTTACCGGTTTATAGAAAATACATCAGATTCAAAAAACAAAAAAGAAGCATTCAACTATTTTAATGTTCTGAATTTTACAGAAGTATAAAACTCGAAAATAAAGGCATTTTTGGCCTTACCCTACTCATTACACCCCTTTGCCTTCCTGCAACGCTCTGCAACGCCTTATATGCAGAATTTAGTATATTTTAAAGACCTTTTAAAACATAGTAAGACAAGGAACGGTAGCAACCGTTCCCCACAAAAAGATAATAAAAAAAAATAAGACGAAAAACAGGAATCATCGGCAGGGTCTACCTTGCAGGATATTCTGTGTTATGTTATCACTATTCCATAATGAAACGAGAGTTTTTCAAAATCAATGATAACTTTACTGCCTGGCAGAGTAATTCAGCACAGGGAGGATATGTTCGGCTTCGAGCCAATAATCTGTATACAAAATCTGAACCGGTTGAAGATGATCCTTCGGAGGTTCGCCTTCAGGAAGCCATTCCAAAAAATGAAAATGCAGAATCCATAATCGTTCCCTTTCGAATGCTTACGGCAAGTTTGATTGAAGGTCACTGGTTGGACTTCACAGAGAAAGGTCTTTTGGAAAAGTCTGTGGATAAGTTCAAAAATGTAACAATCTATACAGACCATTATACCTCGGTTGATAACTGGGTCGGTGTGGCTTTGAATGCACACTTTATTAAAGACGGGATTGATGCGGATTTCAAAATTGATTCTGTCAAAGCACCTATGATTGCGAGGGGTCTTACAATCCAGCCGCCTGCCATTCATTCCTGTTCAGTGGGTATTTTCTTTGAGGCTGAAATGTCTCATCCCCAGTTTAAACGCTGGGAATTCTGGGATAGACTCGGAGAGGAAATTGATGGGGAAATTGTTCGTTTTATAGTTAAGAAAATCGTTGAAGTCCCGGAGGTCTCGCTGGTGTATTCCGGAGCCGACCCAAGGGCAAGGCGTAGTTTTATAAAAGATTTGGAGTTAGAGTCTATGACCAAAGAAGAACAATTTAATAAGCTCTGCACAGCCCTTGGGATTAAAGAGGATGATGACCTGGAAAAGTTGATTCCTGAGTTGAAGGAAAAACTTGGTATGTCTGAGAAAATTCTGGAAGAAATGCGCAGTGAAACCTTGAAAACCTACAGGGCTTTTGCCCAGGATAAGGCCAGAGAGTCAACTGTCAGGTTGATTGAGTCGGCAGACTTTTCTACATTGGAAGGTTTGAAAAACGAATATGCCGCTATGCTGGAAGAGCGTTTCCCGAAAAACCAGAATGGAAACCGTCAATCCTCGGAAACGGAAATTCCTCCCGGAACTACTGTTCGGGAAGAATTTGTAAACTTTGAGAACTACAGTATTTAGGAGAAAAGAAATATGGAAGGTTTTATAGTAGAGAGCACAGGCTTAATTCATCCTACGATTCTGGCCTGTTCACATGATGGGAGTCTTACAGATTCTCACATCGGGAAGTTTGTAAAGCTCAGCGGAAACATGGCAGTTTCCCTTTGTGCGGATAGTGAAGTTCCCTGGGGTCAAATTGTCACCCTGGAAAAAGGCTCTAATGTTGTCGGGGTTCAGGTTGCGGGAAGTATGGAAGCTATGTATTCGGGAACGGATCCGGTAGCCGGGAAAGAAAATTTTCTCTGTGATGTAAATGGAGATTTGAAAATTGGTGTGGGGGCCGTGTTTACAGTGTTGTCTGTAGATGCTACCAATAAAAAAATCAGCCTTCTGAAAAACTATTAGGAATTATTAGGAGAAAATAAAATGGAAAAATTACCAAAAATCTTTATCGGTCTACTGTTATTCTTTCTTTTCTTTACCTGTGGTAAACAGGAAAAATCACCTGAATTGCTGGTTGGACTTGGGGCTACGAGTGTGATTGCTCTCAGGCGAGAGGATGTTCCTGACTTGAAACTTTCGATGGAACTTTTTCAAACAAGACGTGATGGGAAAAAATTGAGCTTTTTAGAGGCTCTTACCGAGCAAGAAAAAAAAGCAGGTTTCGTTCCTAATGCAGAACTGTCCACGGTATCTGATGCCTGGACAAGGCAGGTGTATAAAGCGGGTATAGATTTAAAATCCAGTGCAAGCCTTGTAGAACAGTTTTTTTCCTCCGATAGCAATCGGGTTTTGTTCCCGGAGTATATTCGGCGAAAAATTGAAGAAGGAATGCGTTTTGGAAAGAGGTATTTGAATCCTGAAGATGTATATGGTGTCAAAACGGAATTGGATGGGGTTCCCGGTATGCAGCAAAGTTTGATTTTCGATGAAGATAAAACTAAGCTGGCTCTCATAGCACAGGGTTCTGAATTTCCTAATGTATCTGTGAATATGGGAGAAAAACCGATTGTCCTTTTCAAAGCCGGTAGAAAGGTCACCTTTACCTACGAGGCACTTCGCAGAAGTTCTCTTCTCAGAGCCGGACTTTTCTTCTCTGCTATCGGAAACCGTATCGGCAGACAGATTACAAAACGAGCCCTGGAGGTAATCGAAAAAGGCGATGGAAATGCGGCGGCGCTTACTCCTAAAGAGACAGCAACTACTACCTGGAAGTATTCGGATGTAGTTCAGTTTCTTTACGGCGACTTTGATGAAGGATATGAGCCAAGCCATGTAATTGTAAACCGGAAATTTTTCGTGAAGATTTTCACTGACAATACGAACTTTCCCCAGTTTCAAAGTCCGGGTATTCTGGAAAAATTCTTAAGAACCGGTGAACAGGAAGACCTTTTAGGTGTTATCTGGAAAATACATCCTGACATTCCGGATGATACAATCTTTGCCTTTAACAAGAAAGAATGTCTGGAATACTACGAGGAAAAGAATTCGGCTATCGTGGAAACGGATAAAATCATCTCCAACCAGACAGAGATTGGAACTATTTCCAGAAACCTTAACTTTGGAATCATCGATGCAAAAGCCAGGGGAATTAAAAAGCTGAAAGCGTAAATGTATAACACCTTAGAAGATTTAAAAATTCTCTGCGGTAAGAAGCCGGACGCTATGGGAATGGATGATGTGAATCCACTCAGCACAGGAAAAACTGAGTGGGTAACCTTTCTCGAATCAGCTTCTGAGTTTGCTCTGAACAAGATTCTTTACTGGGGCTTTCAAACGGCCCCTGTTGAACGATTAAAGCAGGCTGAGGTCTGGCTGGTTAAGGCCTTTTTAGCTGAGGAAGAATATTACAGAAGTTTAAATGATGTGGCCAGTATTTCTTTGGTTGGTGTTCAGAGTATAACGACTCGTTCCATGAAACCAAATGAGTTTAATTCTGTAGTAAAATCGTTTATGGATAAGGCCTATTCTATTTTGTCGGAATATGCCAGTTCATCGAGAGATTATGTCGTTGTAGTATAAAAATAATGCGGGGTAGTTCAACGGTAGAATGTTAGACTCATGCTCTAAATGTTGCGGGTTCGAATCCCGTCCCCGCCATACAGGTAAAGATGCAGAATATAAAACATAAATTGATTTCTGATACAATGACGACAGCTCTATGGATTATTGCCTATATTTTTGTTGTTCCGCTTTTCTATTATATCAAACGGAAATTACAAAATACTAAAACTTACAATATCATAAGCTTCTGGTTTTATCATAAAAAGTTACTAAATCATCGTGTATTTGAAAAAATAAAAAATCTAACCTCTATTCGAATCCCATTTAATGTGATAAGCCTTGGTAAAAAAATTGCTTTTGGTGATATGCTGGAATTAGAGGCAAGATACCTCGAAATGTTTTTAAAAATTTTCACTCTTAAAATCATACGAAATAATGATTATGGATACATAAAGAATTTTATATATTATTTGAAATACACAGAGTTAATGAATTCTAAACAGCTAATATTGCAATTATTAACAGATTATGAGGAGCATGTAAAGCTATTACCTATACTGATGATTTCTGAACTTTCAGAAAATATTGAAATCAGGCAGGTTGACCTTATCAAATATATAAGGTCCAGATACGAGACTTTGGAAATTTCTGAAATTGAAATAATGAATATTAAGCAAGAGATTAAATACAGGAAAATGAGACGCTTGATTAATAAATATGAGGAAATGATGACAGTATACCGCTGCCAGATAATTAAAAATTTAGCCTGTCAATTAGAGTCTGACAAACCTCCTCATGTTTTATTAGAAGATGTTTTTACAAATAGTTTTTTGCCGGTCATTTTAAATGCGCAGGAAACTATTGCTATGAAAATAAATCAGTTAAATGGGGAGTTTAAAACTTTGGTTTATAAGGGTCATAAACTAATATAAGGAGAGTTAAATATGGATCCACGTTATGAAATTTTAATGTATTGGGTTGGTGCCATGATGCTAATTATGGCCTTCGCCTATTTTGTGAGGAAGACATGACTGATAAATTGGATACTATAGCTGAAAGAATTTACGCAAATTCTTTTTGGTTTATAGTTGTGTTAATCATAATAGCAACTTTAGGGACTGCTATCGTAAGAACGTTTTCAGGTAAATCAGATCTGATTTTAGTGCCAAAAGAAATTTTGAGTTTTATTGAGCACGTGCTCTGGGTATTTGCGGTTCCTGTGAGCTTACGAATTGCAGGTGAGAACGTGAAGTATTTAGCTATGATAAGAACCGGGAAAAATGTAGAACAAGGAGATTCAAATGCAACTTAACCTAGAAACAATATTACCCATTATCATTGGAATTGTGACTGTAATCGGAAACCTGATAGTTGCCTATCAGCGAAAAGGCTCTTTGACGGCTGTGGATGTTCTGACAGGTGTTACGACACTTTTCAAACCTCGTGACCCGATAGCTTCCAATCCGGATTCGGTTCACTCCAATGCTGTAGTGAAGGTAGAAGAAAAACCACGTTTTATTTATCCATCTCAGGATCCAGAGAACTACAAGTCAGTGGATGGTTTTAGAAAAATTTCTACCGGTGAACTCTATCAGGATTTGCCTGTAAAAGAAAAATTCTCTTTGCATACAATTGTAAAAGAGATTGCAGATGAGATAAATAATACATATAAACCCTTCAGCGATATGCTTGGAAAAAGGATTATCGAACTGGCAACAAAAAACGATATTGCGAATACCTTATGTTGGATTAATATTGCCATTTTAATTGCCAATCAGATACGGGTAAATTCAGGTCAGAATGCCTTTGATATAAAAAATGCCCTGAAACGAATCTGGGGGACTGATTCCGTAGGCTGGTTTAAAAATGAAGCCGGTGTATTTATACCGGGGACAACCCTATACACTCCTAAAATTTATGAAGCTCTTTTAGGTAGAGAGGCTATAATCAAAAGGTATGAGAACAACCTGATGGATGTGATTACTCAGAATCCAGAAAAACTCTTGCATTTACGGCTCGATAAAACACCACACTCAACCGGTATAGTTTATCATGATAACCGGGTTCATATTGTTGATACGGCTGTCCGTTCTAGAAATACAGACATCAAGTCTATTGAAGCAAATGAAACCATATTCGGTAAAAAGATTTCTTTCTTAGAAGTTGTGAGTTAAGCCATGCTACCCATTGAAGTGCGATTAAAGCAAAGTTTTGATGTTCACGCAAAAGATGTGGTGACACTTTTAAAACCTGTTTCCAAAACAGGCAGGGTGAAAGCTACGGCAAAAACCGTGTATGAATTGGATGGGACTTTAATCGGACTCTGGGTAGATACAGAAAATGAGGATAAACAGAATATAGGAGAAATCCAATATACGAAAGCAAAGTTCTATTGCAGACGCTATATTTATCCTGAGCAAATTACCCAGGAATATCGAATGTTTAAGGGTTTGTTGAATGACATATCAGAGCTGAATTTGAGTCTAAGCTTTATGATAGATGGAATCCGAACCTTATCGTTGAAAGGATATCAGTATGGAGTTGTAGTTTTTGATTTGAGCCTTGAACCAAAAGGGGGACGTGTATGGGTTTAACGTATACAGATACTTTCGGACCTGTATTGCTAAATGCAATTGCCGGACTTGATGCTCAATTGGAAAGAGCCACGGAAAAAAATGCCATGCTTTTACAGGCTAACCTTATCAAGGGAATTCGGAATCAGAAATACAGAAGCCAGTGGCCGGACTTGAAACCGAAAACGATAACGCAAAAAGAGAAAAAAAATCTGTCGAACCTGATACTCGTAGGAACCGGCGATTTAAGTTCCTCCTTTGAGGTAGCAAAGGTTTCCGGAAAAGTATTTCAAGTTGGAACGAATAACCCGTATGCACGAGCTCATGAGTTTGGCTATGCTCCACGGAAGATTCCTGCCAGACCGTATTATCGTCCTGCCTGGAATGATAGCCTGGAAGGCATGAAGGAAAACTGGAGAGAAGCCTTTAGGAGAGGTTTAAGTCTATGAGAAAAGCCCATATTGATTATTTAAAAGCCCTGGCTGCGTCTATCACGCTGAATGGAGAGAATCCATTTGGTTCTGATAATTTCTATGAGATTCAACCGCCGCTGGATAGCTTCCAGGAAAAAGCTCCCTTCTGTGTGATTGGATATAATGCTGTGAATAATGTTTTTTACTCCGGAAGCAGACCCTCTGAAAGAATCGTTATTCAGAATGAATCCAATAAAACCATTGCCTTATTAACGAAAATCATAAATCAAAGTTTTTTATACCAGTTAGATTTCTGGCTGAATTCACCTGATGATGATATTCTATCTGATATTACGAATATGGGAATTATTGATCAAAGTCTGGTTTATTTATATGACCGATTGAAATTTACAAGGGATGAATATTCGATTCCTATAAAAGTTGAAGTGAATGCAGGTCAGTCAGGAATTATTACAGACCCTGCCGGAGAATTAGGTTTGTATAAAATATATCTTGAAGTTATTTTTTTAGATGGCATTTATAAAATTGAAAACAGGGAAACCCTGGCAGGGGTTCAATTTACTGCCAGTTTTAAAATAAAATAAGACGAAAAACGGGAATCATCGGCAGCGTCTACCTTGCAGGATGAATTGATTTTTGATACTGTAGATTCATCTGAAATAGGGAGAAAGATGAATGCCTACAGCCAGCGTTACAACTACTCACCAATCGGGCGGTCTGACTTTTAGTGATGTGATTCCTGACAGGGTTCACGGGAAAGTTGGTGTAGCCGAAACCGGTGAAGTTAATAAAATCTATTATATCCAAAATCTTAAACAGGCAGAGAATATATTCGGTCGAGGTCAATTAATTGATTCTCTCAAGCAATACTTTGAAGAGTTTGATGAAGAGCTCGGACAGAAGCCGGTTCCACTTCTCTGTGTTCGTCCTGATAATGATATTCCAGGGATTGTCGCCACACCTACACTGGAAGGAAGCGGACTGGCTACAATAGCCATTAATGGCAGTCCTTCAGGAAGTCGTTCTGTTAAAATCAAAATTACAAAAGCCGGGGCCGGTGGTATTGCTGAATATCGAAAGTCGGTAGATGGTGGTCTTAGCTATGGAGCACCACTTGTAACCCCTGTCAGTGGTGCGTCTATCAATCTGGATGTGGGTGTAAGTGCAACTTTCACAGATGATGTAACGAGTCCTGAGCAAACCTTTGCACTGGGAGATGTCTGGTCTTTTGAGATTTCCGGGCCTGCCGCTTCCAACTCTTCCAGACTTGCCGCCTTTGAAGCTTTCAAACAGGAATACAGGGTTTACTGGATTCATCTTCTGGGAGGTGTGGACAGAAATTTTGCCGTCTCCCTGGACTCTGTTTTGCAGGTTATGGAAACCGAGTTAAATCAGCCAATTTTTGCTGTGCTTGAGGGAATGAGCTTCGATGAAGCCGAGGCCAAGAAAGGTTCGGACTTTGCTGACATTGCAGAATACCTGCAATACATTGCCGATGAGTATGACCCGTTTTTCTCTGACAGGGTTTGCATTGTTGCATCTGAGGGTCGTTATATTCCGGGTGGTATCGCAAATGCCGGTGGTTATGAAGTTGTCCTGGCATCTGAGATTCCCCTGGGTGAGTGGAGAAATGCAGCGACTCTACTAACAGCCAAAATTGCTTCCGGTGCTCCCAATGTTTCTGCTGCCTATGTGCGAGAAAAACGCAGTCTTACAATGTCGGAAATTCGTTACTGGAAAGAAGGTTATCAGGATTACATGGACTTACTCCATGATATGAGGCTCACCGTTTTAAAAGAGTATAACGACTATGATGGAATTTTCATTGCCAGAGACAGGATGAAGTCAGGGCCTGATTCGGATTTTGTGGAAATCCCTGAAAGAAGACGGGCAGACAAAATGCACAGGATTGTGTATCGTGAGTCACTGCAATTTTTAAATCAGGATACGAATATTGGTTCAGGTAGCGGAGGAATCAAATATATTCAGGCAGTTGCAGATGCTGCGGTTTCGTCTTCGATGGAAGTTTCAGGAAGGCAGGAAATCTCAAAGCATGAAATTATTTTTGATCCTGATAAGGATTTTTCTCAGACAAAAATCCTAAAAGCCAAGTTGAAAATGTTTATTGCAGGACGTATTAAAGCAATTGAATGGACAACATCGTTTGCCGTTACGCAATAAAGGAGATGTATGAATGAATAATCCAAATTGGGGGATAGAAGTCCTCCCGGAATCATTAAACTGGGAAAATTTTAAGCTGACCTTATATGGAAATCAAATTGTAAAATTTTCCAGTTTTGAATTTGAAGAGAAAGCAGATATTGCTATTGTTTATGGTGCCAGTGGGTTACCTACAAATTGGACAAAGAAGAAAACTGAATTTGATGCTAAATGTGCTTTGCATTTAGATGAGTTAAAAGTTCTTACAACCTTAGCCGCTCCTTTTGGAGGGATGTTGACTATGTTACCTCCAGCTCCATTAACTGCTGATTGTGTGGCTGCTGGAATTTCTTACGGCCTTGTAATTCCAGCCATTAAGTTTAAAACAGTGAAATATGTTTTTAAACAGGGAGATGATAAGGTAGAAGTTCCATTGGATTTAGCTGTCTTAGGTTTTCCAAGAATTACAATGTTATAAGAATAGGAGTGTATATGGAGAATCCTTTAAATCAAATATCAGAAATTAATAATGCCAAAGAACAATTGCCTGCTGTGTATGAACCGGTTACTGAAGAGTTTTTAGAAAAGTATAAAGCACCTCTGGACACTCTCAGAGGAAATTTTAAAAGTAGAGGTGGTATTCATCTGGCTACTGTAGATGATTATCACATTATTTTTAAAGTTCCTTCACAGAGAGCCTATTCGATGATTCGTAAACGTGCAGAGAAGCTTGAACCGTTTGAAGCTGATATGCTTCTTTTGGGTGAAAATCTTTTATATCCTCGAATTGAAGTAGTTCAGGCCTGGATTGAATCCGGAGCTTTTGGATTGGTTTCTGTTTTTGCACTTGAGATAGTGAAAGCAACGAAAGCAACTCAAGAGGCAACTGTAAAAAAGATTTAGCGAAATGGCGAGATAATCTAAAAAATGGCTATGGGGCGGTTGAGCTACTTTCGCAATATTATAACCTTCCCAAATTCAAAAAAAATCCTTCAGGCTACGCAAAACGTGTAGCCGAGTTGGAATACCTGGATAAATATGAAGTGAACCGGATGGCAAGAGCCATTGTCCTTGCCTTTAATGGAGAATAAAGCGTCTAATGAATAAAGGAGTTTTTATGAGTCTTGATAAGCCTTACCGGAAAAAACTCAAACGGCAATTTGATGGATTTGGTTTAGCTTTTGTTCTTTTTGTCCTCATGTGCCTTCCTATTTTTGGAAGCATTGTCCTTTGCACAAAGGACATGCGTGAAGGTATTCCGAATAAGTATGAATATTTTTTAATCTCTATTCTCGTTCACTTCTCTTCTATCTGGTTTATTGTAATCGTAATTTCTATCTTGAAGGCTTGCGGTGTCTGATTCATTTAAGTTAGGAGCAATTATTTCCCTTGCTGATTACGCATCCTCTGTAATCGACAATGTGGGTAAAAAATTTGATGCTTTAAAAAGTAAACTGGGTGAAACGCATTCTGCCATTCAGAAATATGAATCAGGTATGAAGGGGATTAAAATAGGTGGTGCAATTATTGCAGGGGGTTTAGCAATCAAGTCAAGCCTGTCCGGTTCTGTAGATGAGGCCCGCAAGTTCGAAAAAGAGCTGGCACTGTTAGGAGCCACTGCTAATGCAAGCAAGCTGGATATGGATAAATTTTCACAGGCTGCTATTGAGACAGGTCTGAATACAGCATTTTCACCTCAGGAGGCTGCATCTGGATTAACAGCCCTTGCCAGTGCTGGCGTGGAGGGTGCGGATAATATCCGAACTGCTTTACTACCAGCAGCGGCCTCATCTGCTGGAAAGCTTTCTATAGATCAGGCTGCAGCTGATATGGCAGCTACCATGATGAGCTTTAAAAATCAGGGAGTTTCTGCAAGGCAAACCGTTGATACCTTTGTAAATATGGCGAATGTCGCAAGCTTTTCTATTCAGGATTTAGGATCTGCGTGGCGTGGTGTGAACCTGGCTGCCAGTTCTACCAATCAGAGTTTATCTACTACTGGAGCAGTTATGGCAGCTTTAAAGAATGCCGGTTCGACTGCCATTGAATCCGGAGAAGGTATACGAATGGCATTAACTGCACTCACAGACTGTGTGGAAAGTAATTTAAGCAATAAATTCTATTTAATATAATGCAGTTATAGACCAAATGAAATAAATTGATAAGTGAAAAAAGCCCTTTTCACACAGCCTGTCAGCGCACCATCAACGGCTGCACGGAAGGAATTAAAAAAACTGGGCGTAGATACTTACGATGAAACCTCCGGTAAATTTAAGGATTTAATTACCATTTTTGGCGAATTAGAGGTTGCCACAAAAAAAATGAGTAAAGAATCAGAAAGAAATGCAACCTTGCAAAAAATACTTGGAGTTGGTGGTATTAAGGCTTATCAGGCCGCTGTCGGTCAGGGCATTGAAAAAGTCAGGGAGTTTAAAGCCATTTTAGATACTACAGGAACCTCGTCATCCTTTGCTAAACGTCAATTAGATACCTATGAAGGTTCGGTAAAAATTTTAGAAGGAAGTTGGCAGACCTTTAAGGTTTTGATTGGAAATACATTAATTCCTGTTTTATCCAAACTTGCCGGTGCTCTGAGTTATGCAATATCAGGGACTGCCAGATTTTTACAGCAAAATCAGGGAGTAGCAAAAGCTATTGGCTGGGGAGCATCATTAGTTGCCAGCATATTTGTTGTGGGTGGAGCGACCTGGGCCTTAATCGGTGCTTATAAGGTTATGAGCGTATTGATAACTCGTAATATTATTTTAGGAGGATTATATAAAAGTTATTTAGGTATGGTTTCTGTTATGAAAGGATTACTTACGGGAAGGATTTGGGCAAATACGATAGCAACCGGAGCACAAACATTGGCAACACAAGCTGGAATTTTAGCCAAACGAGCCTCTATTACAGCAACTTTTACAGAAGCATCAGCAACCAATGCGTCTGGTTTGGCTAAAGTTTATTATACAACAAAAGCCTGGTTGATGGTTGCAGCCAGTTCAGCCCTTACCGTTGCACAATGGGCTTTGAATTCTGCACTTTTGGCGAGTCCGATTACATGGATTATTTTAGGAGTTGTGGCCTTAGGAGCCGCCATTTACGGAATTGTAAAATATTGGGATTCCCTTGTTGCTGCTATGAAAACAGCCTGGGGATGGATGAAAAAAATATTTGGTATGGAGGATTCCGAATCAGATAAATTACAAAGTGCTATTGATAAATTTGATTCTAAATTAAAAGTTCTGGATGAAAAGAAAAGTAAATATTTGCAGATGGGCTTTAAAGCAGACTCTAAAGAAATTAAAGCTATAGACTCTGAAATAAAAACTACCACGGGACAAAAAGAAAAAACTTCGCAGGTGCTTTCTGGTGTGCAAAACTATGATTCAAAGTTAAAAGAATTAGAAAATCAGAAAAAACTCATTCAGTCTGCTATGGATAGTGCAGGAAAGGAAGGAAAAGCTGGAGAAGTTGAAGCATTAAAAAAACGTTTAGCCGAAACCAGTAATTCTATTTATGCACTCAATAAAAATGAATTTATCCGTGAAGCTCAAATTTCAAGTATTAAAGAAGGTGTGAAGGAAATCAAAAATACTACAGACTCGGTAAAAAGTCTTAACAAAGTAGTTTCAGAAGTTGACTTTACAAAACTTAATCCTGAACAAATGGTATCAAAAAATAATGCTGTAATGAAAAAAATGCAGGAGCAGGCGTTTTATTCAGGTAAGGGATTTGTCAATCAGATGAATACGGGAATTGAACATCAAACTGCAATTAATGGAGGTAATGGAGCTCTGAAACTGGCGGGAGCAATGGATAAACCGATTCCACATTCTGATGCAAAGGAGGGACCGCTATCCAGACTAACAGAATCTGGAAGGGCATTTGTTACTACATTTGAGAAGGGAATCGAAAATGCTCTTGGTCAATCTACAATTATGAATGAATTTGGTCAAAAGTTTAATCCAATGAAACCTATAGAACGAGATAGTTCTATAAACAGTAATATTATATCTGAAGGAATCACCAATAATAATTCAAATAGCGCAAAAACAATTTCTTTAAATATAGGTAGCCTGATTCAAAATGCTGAGTTTCGTGGAGACAAAAGCGGAATGGAACAAATAGCAGAAATTCTTTTACGATTAATTAATGCAGATGTGGAGAAATACGAATATGCCTGATGGACTTAAAAAAGCAGGAATGTTGGCCTCCAGTTTGGTTTCAACTCCAGATATTTTTTCAGGAGGGAAATTCTTAGGTTTTACTGCTAGTGACCTGAATCCTTTGCAAATAGAAGATTATCAATGTCCGAGAGGAACAAAAGTTTCATTATACCAGGATAAAATATTATCATCAACCAAAGTCACAGGTAGAAATGGAACTATTAAGGAACTCGCTGGTTTTGATGACTGGCATATTACTATAGAATTTTTATTTATTCCGTTCTTTACCAGCATTCCTTCGATTTCCTTTGATTCAGGAATTCAGTTAAATAGTCTGGATAAATTCACAACTGATGAGTTGAAAGATATTCTTGCTATATGGAAAAGTAATTGGAAAAAAAAGCCATCTTTAAAAGTGAACAATCAATTATTTTCTGAATTAGGGATTGAAAATATAGTATTAACAAAATTTGAACTTCCAACACGTGATAGAGATCATGAATTGCCAGTAAGATTAGAAGCTCTGTCCGATAGCATTATTGATCTGGGAGAACCTGATTAATGTCTACAGTATATGTTGTTAAAAATGAAGATACCTTACAAAGGATAGCCGCCAAAGTTTATGGTGACTGGACTCTTTGGAAGCTCATTTCTGATTTTAATAAAGTAAGTAAAATTTATTCAGGAATGTTATTATCAATACCTGAACCCATGATTAATGATAAGATTCATATAATACAGGTGTATGATTCGTATGAATCCTTATCCAGGCTGTATTATAATACTGAACATTTTAGTTCTTATATAGCTTTTTATAATGATTACATTTTACTTAGTGAGCATGTTGATGAAGAAATTACTATTCCATATCTATTGAATAAAAAGGTGTATGACTGTCAAAAAATGGATTC
Organism: Leptospiraceae bacterium; assembly: GCA_024233835.1. Lineage (NCBI taxonomy): Bacteria > Pseudomonadati > Spirochaetota > Leptospiria > Leptospirales > Leptospiraceae > Leptospiraceae bacterium. The sequence goes on along the minus strand of JACKPC010000005.1, from coordinate 411,478 downwards.
GAGAAACGATAATGTTTGTTATGATTCAAAAACTTTATATAGGTAATTTAATTTTTAATTCTGTAAGTGATGTTACCGTTTCCAGTTCTCTATATGAGCCAGTAGACACAATGACCATTAAATTACCTCTGGATAGAAGCTTTGATAGAGATAAAATAAAAGTGGGTGATAGTGTAGAATGGGAAGCAGGTTACGAAAAATATGGTTTATTTCATGAGTTTAAAGGGGAGATCACAGAAATAAGTCCAAAAACAAGTGATTCAAAGCCTCTGGAAATAATCTGTAAAGATATGATGTATAAAGCACAGAAAGTAATTTTTAAAAAGAATACATATAGAAAAACACTTGAAAATGTTCTTGGAAGTGTAGCTTCTTCCATCGGCATTCCATCTGAAAAAGTAAAAATTATTCCTGATTCCATAAAAAATAAACGAGTAAGCATCTATAGCTCAAATAAATCTATTCGCTGGTTATTAACGAGCTTAAAGCGATATGGATACTTCGCTTTTTTTCGTAGTGGAAAGTTATATTGTGTATCGATTACTGAACTTTCTGAATTTCCGGAGCCATCTGTTTTTAAAATAGGATTTAATGTTATAGAGGACAAACTCATTAATCGTTATAAAACCGATATTCAGGTTATTGTAAAAAGCTATAATGAAAAGTCTGGAAAAATATATGAAGCAAAATACCCTACAAAATCAAAAGGAGAATCAAAAGAATATGTGATTGATGGACTCACAAACTCGGAAGCAAGAAAAAGGGCAAAAGATTTATATATAGAGATTGCAGGCGATGGAATGAGAGGCTCATTTATTACCTTTGGTTATCCTAATGTTTCACACAGCGAAATAATTCAAATTATGGATCCATTCAATCAAGATAGGAATAAAGAAATTTTTATAGGAAAGGTTGTAAAAACTTTTAATGCGGAACGTGCTCAGTTTAGACAGGAAATTTTTCCTGATATTATTAATTTTAAAAAAGATGTAAAAAAGAAAAAGAGAAGATAATGGATTTCGTTGAATCTATAGTTAGAGCCTGGATGGCTGGTTATACAATTTTTTACTCAACTATTGCCCGTGTAAAATCTTCTAAAAAAGAGAAATCAAGCGTTTCGCTGATTAGTGAAAACACTGAGTATAAAAACATACGACATTTCTTTCCTGGTGAGCCGGCTAACGATGCAAAATGCCTTTTAATTTTTCCTGATAATTCTCCCGAACGCGCCGTGGCTCTGTCATTCGATAAATTCAAGTCCATAAAAACACCCATAGGAACCCTAACCGATATATCGATTTCTGATGATGGTATTGAGTTTTCTTTTAATAGCACTGCTAAAATAAAATTGAATCCTACCAGTGTTTTATTGGAACTTGGTTCTAACAAAGTCGAGCTTACCAGCTCAAAAATAAAACTCACGGGTGACGTAGAGATAGATGGAAAACTGAATGTAAAACAAAATATAGAGTCCGACGAAGATGTGAAAGCCGGGTCTATCAGCCTGAAAACCCATACCCATCCCTATACAGATACTCCCGTCGGACCATCTATAACCCAAGCTCCCCAGTAGTAAAGACGCTTTGCAAAGCGTCTCAACAGGCGTCTCAACAGGCGTCTCAACAGGCGTCTCAATAGAATATAAACCAGTCTATAAAATAAAAACGAAAAACGGGAATCATCGGCAGGGACTACCTTGCTGGTTTTGGCAGTATATGGTATTACTTATGTAATGTCTGACTTTGCAACGAAAGACTTTGATTTGATGATTGATGAAGCGAGTGGAGATTTTCTTTTAGAAGAGGATACTCGAATTGTCCTTGAAAACCGGTTAATTGAAGCCTTTGACATGCCTCCCGGAGATGATATTGATTTCCCTTCTGTATTCTCACGACAGAGAGAGAATCTGAACTCAGATAATGAGTCTGATGTTCTGAAACGAATCAGGGATGCTGAAAGGATTTTGAAAGAACAAAGTGAAATAGATCCGGATTCAATTCAAGTCTCGCTTATAGGTTCACAAATCGTTACTGATTGGGATTTGCTATGATTATCCGAGATTTTATTCAAAAATATGAATTGCCTCCTGCGGAAGCCGAAGGGCTTTTATATGCAGCCCAGTTCTATGCCAGAACCACATTTGATGAAAAGCTTCTCATCCTGATTTATATCAAAACCTTCGGGGTTTTCCCTGGGGGAATTGATGAGGAAACTTTGGCCAATGATGTTTCTGATTTAATCAAAGAATTCATAGATGATTCGGTTGTTAGCGAAACAAAAACATGGTCGAGTAAAAAAATTAAAGAAAGCCTAAAACCCCTGAGTATAGAATTTCAGGAAGCTTCTTCCGAATGGCAGGTTGTCCATAATCTTGGCTATGAACCGGGTGTGAATATTATCATTAACTCTGAGGTCGTTCTTGCAGATGTAAAGCACTTGAGCGAAAACTCTTTACAGGTTGTCTTTGCCCATCCTCAAACCGGCAAGTTAATTTTATTCTAAAATAAGGAGAATCTTATAGATGAAAGTTTTAAGCACGCTTGATTTACAACAAAACAGGGTAATTAATGTCGGTGCCGCGGTAGATGGCAGTGACCTCATCACGAAAGACCAGCTAACCGCTGCTATGGAGGGCATTAAGCAGAAAGCCCAGGCTAAAACCGTAGCCACTGCAAACATTACCCTCTCTGGTGAGCAAACCATTGGCACAACTGCCGTAGTTGCCGGGGATAGAGTTCTCGTAGTAGGCCAAACCAACGCAGCCGAAAACGGTATTTACGTTGCTTCTGCCACTGCATGGACTCGCTCTGCTGATGCAAATACCTGGGACGAACTCGTTTCAGCCGGTATCTGGGTTCAGGATGCAAGGGCCTTCTACAGAGCAAACATTTCAGCAGGTGGCACACTCGGAACTACAGCCATCAGTTTTGTTCTGGTAATTGCACATAATGAGTTAGCTGCAAATATCCCCAGATATGAAAAATTTACAATTACCGGTAATGGTGTGTCTAAAACATTTGCTATCCCAACTACCTTCAGTGATACGCTGGCAAACGGATTTATTGTAAATGTTTTAGACAACAACACACCAGTTGTAGTTGATTCCAGCACTGACGAAAATTCTATAATCACTGTGAGTTTTGAAACAGCCCCTGCAAACGGAAAAACCTATACCGTTGTTATTTGTAGTTTAGAATAACCTGTGAATTTCCTGTCCAGAGTATTTGACCTGACTGGCGGGTTTGTAAATCCGCTCGTATTTTCACCGTCCATCCCCCCGGCCCCCGGGGGCGTGGTAGTGCACAAGTCGGTCTATACTGTGGACACCACTGCCGGGCCGGTTGTTTTGACCTGTCCGGCTTCCCCACATGAGGGGTTTGAGTTTATCGTTGTGGATGTAGCTGGAAATTTCAAAATTACGAATTGCACAATTAATTTTAACGGCAATTTGTTCAGAGGTGATGCGACTCTAATTTTGAACGTTGGATGGACATTTGTCTGGATGCAGTTTTTGTCTGGCCAGTGGCTGATAAAGAGCTTATACACGGGAGCCACTAAAAAATGAAATTATCAGATTTAGAATATAATACACCCCTTGAGGCGAAATTAGCCGAACTGGAAACCCTGTTTGAACAAAAAACAGAGGCGGGAGTTTCATTCTATGTTTTATCTGTTGATGCCGAGGTAGTTTTTCAGGCAAACGAAAAAAGCATAACCCGGATTTCCGCTGCTATTACCCAGCTTGGTGTATTATCCGAAATCGGATTGAATGTCACCGAATACAATTGGACTGCGAGAGATAATATTACCTATACTCTAACGATTACCGAGCTAAAACAACTCGGCATAAAAATAGGTGAGCATTTTACTGAGTGCCACAGAATCAAATGCGCAGTGAGAGATTTTTTACACAATTCTGTGCATCCGGATATTGTAGATTTAGAAGGTGAATGGGAGATGCAATCATGAATTTTTATACCTCTAAATCAAATATAGAATTAGAAATTGAGAGAAACGTAAAAGATGCCAAGGTTTTTTTGGGTCATAATTTTAATAGTCCTCTCAGCAAGGTAAAAACGTTTATACGAGCTCTGGCCAATGGCATTTACCTGTTTATTGACCTGCCTCTTGCCAGCCTGATTAAAGCGATTCATCCGCATACTTCCGAAGAAGCCGAATTACATGAATGGCTCAAGAGATTCGGGCTTGTCTGGAAATCGGCTACGCGGTCGATTCATAAAATTCGTGTGGGAAGCACAGAGAAAATTTATTATACTACAGAAATTCCCGTAGGAACTATTTTTTCTACAGCCGATGAAAAGATTCAATTTCAATCTACAAAAACCGCTTATCTTTTACCAACTACAGAAATAGATTCCCGCGGTTTCTATACTGTGGAGGTTGAGGTAGAGTGCTTACTTGAGGGAACCGTTGGAAATGTTGCACAGGATGGCATCACGGAAATTTTAGATTATCTGGATGAAATCGATGTGGTATATAACCCGGATTCAGAACCGGTTTCGCTCGGAAGTGATAGGGAAACCATAGCCAGTGTAAGACAAAGAATTTATAATATCGAAGCGGGAACGCAGGTTGTATTTACTCCTGACTGGTATATAACGGAAGCCATGAGCTTTGCGTTTGTGGAAAAGGTTGTATTCAAATCCTCTAAAGCGATTGGTTTACCCGGTTATTTAAAGCTTATGGTGAAAGGCAGCGGAGGTAATTTATCCTCTTCTCAAATAAGCCAATTGGAAGAACACTTTGAAAGTGAGGAAAAAAATCCGGGAGGCGTGGCAAGAGTTCTCGTTGAAAACATAGGAACCCTCGAAGTAAATAAAGTTTACAGGGTATATTTTGCCAGTGCTGAAAATATACCAACACAGACCGCATTGGATACACTGGTTGATACCTATTTCCAAAATTTATCCGATGGCGAAGCTTTTATTGAGAATGTTCTAAAAGTGCAATTTTTGAACCTGCCGGATTCCGTTCTATGTGAGGTAGAACCCTCCGGAGATGTATTAGTTCCACAGGGAGAAATTGCTGTAAAAGGTGATGCCTTCCAGGTTATCGGCCTTGTTTATTATGGGTGAAGAATATGCAATTATTTGATTTTGATTCTTTAGTATGGTTAAATCAGAGAAAACGCATCCGGGAAACCGGACAAGACGGGATATGGTATAGAGCTTTATCCGCGTTTTTAGAAGTTATCAAAAGCCGAAATGAGAAAATTAGCTGGTTATTATCCAACCTGTTTTTTGATACATCCTCCGGCAGGGGACTGGATTTGTGGGGAGCTCGCTATAGAATTTCTCGCTTAGTAGAGGAATCAGATACAGCCTATAAAGACAGGATTCGATTTACATTATCATACAGACGAAAGCCTGGAACGATTGCCAATGTTCGCTCTATCTGCATTAGTATTCTGGAATGTGGCAGTGAGGAGGTAGAGGTTTTAGAGGTTTATAACAATTATGATAACTGGATTATGGGTTCAACTATTGCCACACGGGACTATGCACATCATGCGTATAGAATATATATTCCAAAGACAACTACGGTTAAACGTGAACTCTTAAAGCGTGCGATTGACACAATTACTATAGGGGGAAATTATCCGGAGGTCTGGGAGGTATCAGAAGAACCGACAGATATTTATGAACCCAGACTGGATGCGGGCCCGTTTGGAGAAAAACAATATTATAGAGTTTATTAGAGGTTTGATATGTTAAAGGGAGTTATTTGGCCGGCTAACGGAAAAAGAGTTTATCAGGAAGATTACCAGTATGAGCAAAATTCGATTTCCGAGGAAATAAGAAATCGAGATACTGAAAATTTCGCTCACGGAATTGTGTATGGAGGGGAAGTTTCCATATTAGACGAGTTTAGTGGTTTTATTCAGATCACTGGAATTCTTGCCTACAATGAATATGGCCAGCGAATTGAGAGTCCGGAAATACAACTGAATGCTCCGGAAAATACAGATACTATTTTAGTTTTACGGCATAAATTCAATGAAGTGGTTGACCCATCGAAAGTAGATTCCAGTGGGTATGCAGTGAAACGACGGGAAAACTCCTATGAACTTTTATTCACAGATAGTTTGTCTACAGGCGATATAGCCATAGCCGGAATCAGCCGATTGGGTAGTAATTGCACTATAACGGATGCCAGAAAATTCAAAAATAGACTGGGAGATTTACAACTCATCCGAAGCCGTATTCAATCGGCAATTCCCAAAGAGGCATTGGATTTAGTAGCTGTTTTGAATCGTATTGATGCCCAACTGGAAGCGGAAGAAACTGCCAGAACCAATGCACAGAATAGCCTGCAAAATGCAATTACCTCCGAAGCACAAACACGTAGCCAGGCCGATACAAACCTGCAAAATGCAATCACCTCCGAAGCACAGACTCGCAGCCAGGCTGATACGAGTTTACAAAATGCCATCACCTCAGAAGCCCAGGCTCGCAGCCAGGCTGATGTGAGTTTGCAAAATGCTATCAACGGGAAGGCTGATTCTGGACATACTCATGCCTTTGAAGCCGGGAAATCAAGTGAGTTATGGAGTTGGGCTGAGGGCCTTCCAGACAACATATACTATCCCCCACAAAATCACCACATTACAGGTGGTATTGTATTCGCAATGGATGTAACTGGATACTATATTGCAAACAATAACGACCACATTTTTAGTAAAGGGTATGTTAATGGGTTATTGCAAGGCGGGAACTTATATGTCAGATTTTTTCCAGATAGGGTTGAAGCTGAATGCACTGTCCTAGGAGGATATTGGTGTAGGTGTTTGATATTTATCTCGCACAATTAGGAGAAGCTTTGATACTTCGCAGGCTTGGTAATAAAGGAAAAATAGCAGGTAATGTAGTAACAAAAAACGCTTTAATTACAATGAAAATTGGGTAAAATTGCAGTTTGGTTAATTCTGTTATGGCCGAAAATTATTGCTGGTTTATACAGGAAGAAAAAAAAGTGAAAGATAGAGAGGAAGAAATCCAAAACCGTAATATCCTCCGTAAGATATTTTTCTTCTGGGAATGGGGAGATTATTTTTAGGTAATGGACTGTTCTCCTGACCGGTGGTTTAAACCATCGGTCAAAGGCAGTGTGAAAATTTATCCGGCTCGGGGAAAATATAAAACATGAAAAAACGTTTCCATAAGATAATTCTTATATTATCCCTTCTGTCGGGAGCCATATTTATCCTTGCGGTAGTATTGCAAAACCCGAAAGGGAACTGCGTGCAGGGTGACTGCAAGAACGGCAGGGGAATTTTAGAATTCACGAAAGGACTTCGCTATACAGGTGAATTCAAAGACGGGCTACAGCACGGATTTGGTACGTTTGCCGATGCTAAGGGCAATCGCTACGAAGGTAGCTGGCACAAAGGAAAAAAGCAGGGCTTCGGCACCTACAGCTACCCCGGCGGGGAAACCTACAGCGGCTTCTTTCATAAAGATAAGAAATGGGGAAAGGGCATCTACACCTGGAATGACCAAACCCGCTACACAGGTATGTGGAAAAACGGAGAACCGGAGGGTGAGGGAATTGTTACCCTGCCCGGAGGCAGGGAAATGAAGGGAATCTATAAAAACGGGACTATCTACGAAGGAGAAGGAATCTACATTTACGATGACGGCAGCAAGTATATCGGGGAATGGAAAGATGGCAAGCGTCACGGGGAGGGAATATTGAAAGATAAGACAGGGAAGTTAATCTTTCAAGGCAAGTGGAGAGAAGGACAGTTTTCAAAGGATAATGGATAAGCCATCAGACCGACCTCAGACCGGTCCTTCAGGGCCGGTCAAATTGGCCGGGATTAGACCGGGAAAGAAAGGAAAATAAAATAAATAAAAAAAGCTGGACATTTTTTTGAAAAGAAGTAAATCTGAAATCATATATTAAGCATTGAAGGAGAATTCTGTGGAACTGTTTAATAGAGATGATTATCTGACGGATAAAGCAAAGGAAGAGGAAATCTATAAAAAAGTTAGGAGAAGGTTTTCTAAAACAAATAAAGAAATGACAGATACTTTAGACAGAAAAGTGAAAGATTCAGAAAACATTAATTATTCCAGTGTTCATTTGGAAGTGTATAAAGGAGTTGGTTTAGGAGAGACATGGAGAGTTGATAAATCACAAAGTCCTGATGATATTAATATAGCTTCTAATGGATTTAAAGAGGTTAAAAATGAATTCCAGGAGTATAAAGATAAATCTGTATTTTCAAAGTCTATAATACATATGATTATTTCAATATTCAAGAAGTGACGAATGGAACTACTTTCAGAAATAGAAGGAAAAATTGTAATTTTCTTGCAGGAATTAAACCGGGACTTAGACATAGATTCCTATTGTGCATCTATCAAGGAGGATGAGATAAATGCTATCAATTCTCCAACAAAACGATTTTATACTTATCATATAAAAATTGCAAAAAATTTTATAAATACGTATCCCTGCATTTATCCAGAAGACATAACAGACAATTTTCATAACAAGTATAAATGCCGATTTGAGCGTTTGCACTCATTGATCAATGGTATGTATCATTTTAAGATAATACATACACTATCATCAATTCAAAATATAATAAATTATTCAAAAAGCAAAAAAATAACAAGGATATTGGTATTTAATTCGATTGACCTTGTATCTGATTACATGGAAATACTTAAAATATTTAAGCTCAATTCATTCTTATCTTACCGGGAAATGAATATATTCCAGTCTACGAATCTTTATTCCAATAATGGATTTATTAGAAATAAAACTATTAATCGTCTTTTTGAAGGAAAAGGAAAAGGAAAGGGGATTGGGAAATATACCTTTGAAGCATTAGAGTTAAGTATAGATATGGAAGTGAATTCTAACCTAAGCTATATAAATAAAATAGCTAAAATATAATAATCCAAAAAGAAGACTTTGCTAAAAAAACTATCCAATATACCTTTATCCTATTAGGACTTTATGTCTTACTGAATATTAGCATCTACTTACTTAACTATAAAGACATACAGGCATTCAAATAAAAGTAAATCTGAATATAAAAAGATTTCTATAATCCTGCGTGGAACCGATGTTCCATTTGTAGAAGCTTTAAAGCTGGCATTTGAAAAAAACAGGTGTGCCTGTTGAGTCTTTTCAGGCAAAAGAATGGGCGAAAGATATTAATGGGAAGACATTTGTTGTAGAGTGGAAAGGTCCTTTTGGGACAGAAGTAAGTATTGATGCTCCCCATAAATATAATGGCCCGGATGTTTTTCACATAGGCTATAAAACAAAAGGGAAAAAGGTAGTAAACAAAGGGGTCATATATTCTTAGATTGTGTTCCTTTTTTTAGAGAAGTAAATGATTAATTCAATGAAGGAAATACTAGTTGATGCATTAAAATCCACCGGTTATCGAATGGAGGATATGACACAGCTTCAATCTATCTTTTTCAGAGAAAAGATTATAAATTCTTACTTTGAAGGAAATAAGCATCGATATTTGTGGGAACATTTTAAAAATATTGATGAAATCTTTTCTGTGCGTGATTCTAAAGCCTGGGCATGGTTGGATGATTTCTTAGAAGGAAAAGAAACTATCATTTTTTTGAAAAATCAGATGATCCGAATATTTATATATTTCCTGAAGAGCAATCTATTGTTAGATTTTTAGAAGAATCATATATTGATGATTTCTACCTAACAAATGAAAAATTAGAATTTTTAATTTGTTTTAACGACCATGATTATCTTATCGCTACCGGAACAGCAGAAACATGGCTTAAGAAGAAAGCTTTAGAACTTTCTAAAACAGGCTGGAGAGATATGGATGGCAAGTCTTATCTACATTTAGAACTCTCTTAAAATAGGATTCTAAACTTCCTCCCGTAGGAAGACAGCCGACCGGCTCTCCAGGGTCGGAAATAGGCCGGGTTGTTGGGCATATATTTTCTCTTGACAGACGGTCTTTTGTGCTTAAGTATAGTCTCCGGAGAGAAAAATGGCCGCTGATGATGAATACATTATAATTCCCAACCCCATCTACGACGTAGTATTTCGCTACCTCATGGAGGACGAGGAAAGTGCGAAAATCATTCTTTCCACTCTCATAAACGAGAAAATCATCAGTATAAAGCCCGAAACCCAGTCGAAGACCGAGAAAAAAGAGGGTTCGGCTATTCCTTTAAAAGACCCGAAAACCAACGATGACATACGACTTTTTCATCTCGACTTTTCTGCGAAAATTGAGCTTCCGAACGGCAAGGAAGAACTTGTTATGATAGAATTGCAGAAAGCGAGTAAGCCCAATGAGATTTTTCGTTTTAAGCGTTACATCAGTAAAAACTTCCAGAAGAAACAAAAGCAGGAAATCGTAGATCCGGGAACCCAGGCGATAAGGGAAATCGAAAGCCCCATTCGTCTTGTTCCTATCTTTATATTGAACTTTCGGATTGAAAACGAAATAAACGATCTCTTAATCCGTACGAAGCATGATAAGGTAGGAGTGTTCAAGAACAAAAATTTGCAGAGGCAGAATGAGTTCATAGATAATCTGATCTATGATATCTGGGTGGTGCAGGTTCCTAATTTGCAGAGTATCAAAGAAGAAGACTATGCAAATGATGAATACAAGAAAAAGCTCTATACCCTGCTCAGGATATTCGATCAGGCATCTCGTGAAGACGAGAACGAACACCGGCTTCGCCTGACCCGAAAATTTTTTCCTGGCCATTTTGACCGTGTTATTCATCGTTTGCAGGCAGCCGCATCTGAGAACCCGGATATGGAAGAAAAGATGTATGCGGAAGATGAATATATCAAAGCTCTAATAGACCGTGACAATTCAATTGCTTTTCTCAGCGGTATATTGGAAGAAAACAAAAAGGTATTGGAAGAAAACAAAAAGGTATTGGAAGAAAATAAAAAGGTATTGGAAGAAAAGGATAAGGCTCTGAAGGAGAAGAATTGTCTGATTCTGGAACTGGCCGGAACCCTTTTGTCTGCCGGCCTACCGATAGCCGAAGTGAGTAAGAAAACAGGTTTACCTCCAGAAGAGCTGGAGAGATTATAAGAGTATTGAAAAGAACTAAATCAGTTTAAGTATTTTTTTTCCGAACCGGTTCTCCAGGGCCGGGTTACTTACTCGTTATTTTATGGATCTATCATTTAACAACATTCAGAAAAAAGCTCTAAGGTTATATGAAACAAAACTTTTCCCGACTTATTTTTCGGGAGAGAACCTGTTTCCGCTTCGGCTTCGTTTTAGTCCGATTACCTCCAAAAAGCGGAAAGAAAATTTCGCTCAGGTTGAGAAGATTCTTCTTGAAATCAGGGAAAATTCCGGGGAAGAAAAGGATTTTGGTTACCGGGTTGAATGGAAGCGTGAAAAATCCAAGTCTTCAGGAATCTGGGAGAGGCCTGTTGGAATTTTTTTCGATACCAAAGAGGATTTGCTTAAACTGATAGAAAAGCAGGATGAATATACGCAGCTTATAAACTTGATCCAAAAAACAGGTTCAAGCTTTCCTGAATTACAATTCTGGCTTGTGCAACATTGGAAAGAGCTGAAGAAGCATTCAATGGATTGGGATGAAATTTTATCTATTTGTTCTTTCGTAAAAGAAAATGTTAGTAATTTAGGAAATAAGAATATTCGAGAAATGCAGATACCTGATATTCACACAAAGTTTATAGAAACAAGAAAAGCTTTGTTTTATAGCTTATTTGATTGTATATTGGAAAAGTATAGACATATAGAAGAAGAGGATTTTTATCTTCGATTTGGTTTTTTAAATCCGCATCCGCTTATTCGTATAAGGAGATTAGAATCTATTATTGCACGAAAATTATTTGGTGAAAGCTTGCAGGATAGATCTTTTTCTATAGAAGAATTGGAAAATTATACTCCTGACTTTTCCAGAGTATTCATTATAGAAAACATTGCCAGTTTCTTAAGTTTTCCTGATTTCCCGGCTTCTATTTGTATTTTTGGAAATGGGTATTTACATGCAAAACGTATTAGGAACCTTACATTTTTACAAAATTTGAAAGTCTATTACTGGGGAGATATAGATAGAGCCGGCTTTTCTATTTTATCTGCTTTTCGTGAAGCTATTCCTTCTATAGAGTCTATTTGTATGGATACAGAAACCTTTCATAGTTTCCCGAATTATTACAGTGAAGATAAGAGCAGGCAAAAAAAAGAGTATATTCCGAAAAACTTAACTACTGAGGAAGTAGAAATCTTGCAGTATTTATCTTACCTCGATAATAGAGATCGCCTGGAGCAAGAATACATCTCTCCTGTTTTCTTAAAAAAGAAGTTAAAAGAGATATTGTAATTACTTAAAAATTGCTTTTTTATCGTAAGTAGAATTGTGATTGACAGGCTTCCATTATGATTTAAAATTCTCTAATAGTATGGGTAAATGTTATGTGTATTTCTGAAGTAAAAGGTGTGAATGTTCCCATTAAACTCTGGACGAGAGCAGAAGAAGTAGAGTCAGAAGCTTTACAGCAGTTAAAAAATATTTCTGCTTTACCCTGGGTTTTTCATCATGTGGCAGTTATGCCCGATGTGCATTACGGAAAAGGTGCAACTGTTGGTTCTGTAATTGCCATGAAAGATGCGATAAGCCCGGCTGCTGTAGGTGTGGATATAGGCTGTGGAATGGCAGCTCTCAAAACCAATTTGAAGGCCTTTGATTTACCTGAGTCCTTATCTCAGCTCAGACAGAGGATTGAAGCGAAGATTCCTCTCGGCCACGAAGCACATGATTCACCGGTTATTGATGAAGTATTTAAAAGAGATTCCAAATATAAGAGAATTGTAAAGTTTTTTCGAGCTTTTAAAGAGCTGGATCCTAAGGTGCAGGAATTACAGGGAAAAGCGATGAAACAAGTCGGAACTCTCGGAAGCGGAAACCATTTTATCGAACTCTGCCTTGATTCAGAAAAGACTGTCTGGTTAATGCTACATTCGGGTTCGAGGAATATTGGTAAGAGTCTCGCGGAAATCCATATAGGCAGGGCAAAAAAGTTAGCTCATAACCAGTCATTACCCGATAAAGACCTTGCTGTTTTTTTAGAGAATACGGAGGAGATGAGAGCCTATAGAAGAGACCTCGAATGGGCACAGGACTATGCTCTTCTAAACCGAAAAGCTATGCTTTTCTTATATAAGAAAATTATGAAAAGCTTATTCCCGCAGATGGAAGTCGAAGAAGAAATACACTGTCATCATAACTATGTCAGTGAAGAAATACATTTTGGTGAAAATTTGCTTGTCACAAGAAAGGGAGCTATAAGTGCCCGTACGGGAGAAATGGGGATCATTCCCGGTTCTATGGGAGCCCGTTCGTTCATTGTAAGGGGACTCGGAAACCCGGATTCTTTTCAGAGTGCTTCTCATGGTGCCGGAAGGAGGATGAGCCGGGGGGAAGCAAAGCGCAGGTTTTCGAGGGCCGATCTGGAAAGAGAAACTCTCGGAGTAGAGTGTCGAAAGGATGGTGGGGTTATCGATGAAATTCCTTCTGCCTACAAAAATATCGATGAAGTAATGAAAAATCAATCAGGACTGGTCGAAATCGTATATGAATTGAAACAGATACTCTGTGTAAAAGGCTAAGTATTTAAAATTTCTTCTTGACGTATATACCCTACAGGGTATGGTATGCCCATGAAACTGAATTGGACCGGCAAACTAACTTCTATTTTTGTCAAAAATGGAAGATTGTCACTTTTACTCGTGGTAACCCTCTTTATCTGGGGAATCTTTTCTTTTATTTTAACACCCAAGCAATATAATCCGAAGATTGTCGCCCCAGCTTTCCAGATCCGGGTAGAGTTTCCGGGTGCATCGAGAATGGAGGTTCTCGAACAGGTGACACGACCCCTGGAGAATATCATTCGTGATATACCTGAAGTAGAAGATATTTTTTCAGTGACGTATGATGGAGGAATAGCGATTGTCAACGTCAATTTCTATGTCGGCGAAAATTTAGAAAATGCTAAAATTACTTTAACTGATAGAATAAACAGCAGGCTAAACTTTACTCCTATTGGAGCGAGACCTCCGCTAATCCGTTCTGTGGATCCGGATGATGTGCCGGTTATGACCCTGGCAGTGCAGTCGGATGTTAAAACAGAGGTTGAGCTTAGAAAGTTTGCCTTTCAACTCAGACAAAAACTAATACAGGTAGAAGGTACCAGCAGCATAGATGTAGTAGGAGGAAGGAAACGAGAGCTATCGGTTCTCATTGATCCTACTAAATTAGCCAGAAGTGGTGTGGGGATAAACGAAATCCAAATGGCTTTGCACAGGCAGAACATTTATGCGCCCTCCGGTATGATTAAAACTAAACAGGCTTATGTTCCTCTTGAAGTGGATGGAATTATAAAAAATGCGAAAGAGTTGGAAAATGTTGTTTTAATCGTAGGAGATGCAGGTCTTATTCGCTTAAAAGATGTGGCTGAGGTCAAGGAAGGAATCAGTGAGGTTGAGGAGTATGTTCGGCACATAGGGAAAAAGGATGGCAACCTGCAACAGAAGAAAAGTGTGGTTCTTATTAGTCTGGCCAAGAAAAAAACCGCGAACATTTCGTCTGTAACTTCCAGTATTATAGAAGCTTTGAAAGCACCGGGAATGATTCCGGAAGGTATTATCGTTGAACCGATTGTGAATGAAGGAAGGGTTGCCAGAACTGAAATCGATGGTTTAATTATTAACCTCATCCAGGCTGTTTTGATTGTTGTGGCCATTCTGCTGGTTTCTCTTGACTTTCGAGCTGCCCTTTTAGTGGGTATTTCTATACCGCTAACCCTGGCCTCTGTTTTTGGTGTGGGTTATCTTGCCGGTCAAAATGTTAACCGTATTACTCTTTTTGCTCTTATTTTGTCTCTCGGTCTTCTGGTTGACTCTGCAACGGTAGTTATTGAAAACATCGTAAGAAAACTTAAATTAGATAAACCTAAAAAAGGACAGCATAAACTCGTATTTAAAATGAATACGGTGATTGACGCGGTAAATGAAGTGGGAATCGGACTTTTTATTTCTACTGTAACTACCGTGCTTGCTTTTCTTCCCATGGCCTATGTGACCGGGATGATGGGGCCCTATATGGGACCGATTCCCTTTTTTGTTCCGACAGCTTTAATTTTAGCCCTGTTTATTGCCTATACGATTAACCCCTGGTTAGCTTTCGTTTTTATAAAGGTAGAAGAGGATACAGAAAAAAAAGATAATATCTTTTCGAAAATTCTAAATAGCCTGAATTCGATAGGGAATAAAATCTTTGATTTTTACAAAGGCATTCTTCATGGAATCATGTCTTCCAAAAAACAAAGAGCTATGTGGCTTATAGTTGTAGGGATTCTTCTTGTATTGAGTATGCTTTTACCGGCTGTTACTCTTGTGAAATTTCGTATGCTACCTAAGGCGGACAGAGAACAATTTTACCTCTACATAGATCTTAAAGCCGGTGCTCCCCTTGAAGAGACCCTAAGAGTTACCAGTGAATTTGAAAAAAAATTACTCGAAGAAAAATTTGTTACTATGGTGCAGAGTTATGTAGGGCGACCTCCAATATTAGATTTTAATGGATTGTTTCGGGGTGTTGAAGGAAGGATGGAAAGTCATCAGGCTACTATCCGCATCGGTCTGACCAAGCCGGAAACCAGGAATGTAGTTTCCGAACAGCTTGTCATGGGGCTTCGAAACAAATTAAATGATCTGGCTAAAACTTTAAATGCAGACGGAAGTATTAAGCTGAAACTCGTCGAAGACCCACCCGGCCCACCGGTTCTTTCTACACTTTTACTCCGTGTAACGGGGTATGATGAAAAATTGTTATTAGATATTGCCAAAGATATCTATCCTTCAGTTAAAAAAATTGAGGAAGTCGTAGATGTGGATATTTCTACTCCGGAAGATAGGACTACAGTATCAGTCGAGATTAACCTGGGAAGAGCTTCTCAAAGCCGTATCAGTGCTGCTGATATTGTAAATGCTCTACGTACTGCTTATAATGGAGATGTTATCGGGGTTTTTCATGAAGATACTAATATTGAGCAGGAATATATTCGACTCCAGATGTCTCGAAAATTCCGAGAAGATAAAAGCACATTAGATAAAATTTATGTTTACAATGATCTCAGACTAAAAGTTCCTTTAAGTGAATTAGTAAGCATAAAAGATGTACCGACTAAGATTCCGCTACGCAGGGAAAATAACCAGACTACGGTGTATGTCTACGGTGATATGGCGAATCGTTCCATTACTTATGCAGCTATTGATTTAATTGCCTTTCTCTGGGATTATAAACTACCCGGAGGAACCGGAAAGATTCTCGAAACTTCTTTGTTCGGAGCCAAATATCTTTCGGATAAAGGGAAAGTGGTAGAAATAACTATCGGAGGAGAGTGGGAACTAACTCTTGAAGTATTTCGGGATCTGGGTATTGCTATGGGTGTGGCTGTATTCCTTGTATACTTTGTTCTGGTAGCACAATTTAGCTCGTTCCGGGAACCGCTTATCATTCTTTCGACTATTCCCTTAAGTTTAATCGGAGTTTTACCGGGCTTCATGTTCCTTTATTATGTAAGCGGAATTTACTTTACTGCGACATCGATGATCGGGGTAATTGCACTGGCAGGTATTGCGGTCAATAACTCTATTATACTATTGGAATATTTGAATTCTTTAAAATCCGAAAAAGTGCCTTTGGAAGATGCCCTGATTGAAGCCGGTGTTACTCGTTTTCGACCTGTAATGCTGACAACTGTTACTACAGTGCTCGGTTCCTTAACGATTGCCAGTGACCCTGTATGGGCAGGACTTGCTTATGCGATAGTTTTCGGTCTTGGAATCTCATCCGTATTAACCCTTATTGTTTTCCCGATTCTTTATTATATGATCAAGGGAAAAGAATGGAGAATGATTTTACATGGAGAAGGGGAATTACCCTTAACGGAACTTGCCGCTCTTGATGAAGAGAAGCGAAATGCTCAAATACCACAGATACAAAAGCAGGAAGTAACGCCGCTAGCACCTGCACCTGATGTAAAAAAGGAAGAATCTTCTTTACCTGTAAACGAATCCAAAAAACATGTTGGAAAGAAAGAACAGAATCCAAAGAAGAATGAATAGAAAAAAAATAGAAAATAGAGCTCTGAGGCTCATGGAAGCCCTCTTAAAAAATGGAATATCGGCCAGCATACAGGAGGAGAGCTTCAGGGAATTTAGTGTAAAGATAGAAGTGGGGGAAGCAGAAAAAGCTTCCCTTTTGCTTTACTACAGCCCTAAAAAAGATTCATTTACTATCCATTATCAAGAGATAAAAAATAAAGAATTGGCTGAGAAAATACGGCAGGTTCTCGAACAAAGTCCTACTCCGGCGGAAAAACAAAAACCTCAGATGAATAACTCTCAAATCATTGATGTATATGTAGATGGTTCTTTCTTTGAAGGGAGAGTTGGTTATGGAGCTGTAGTTTTGAAATCGGGATCTGTGATACATGAAATATGTGGTTCTATGGATAATCCGAAAGTCATTGAATCGCGACAGGTGGGTGGAGAGTTAAAAGCGACTACAGAAGCGATTAAGTGGTGTCTATCACAGGGCATCGAGGAAATAAACCTTTATTACGATTATGAAGGAGTTGCGAAGTGGGCCAGGGGAGAGTGGAAGGCCAATATTCATCTTACCAAGAAATATAAAGAGTTTTTTAAGGATAAAAATATCAAAATTCACTGGCATAAGGTGAAGAGCCACTCCGGAAATAAATGGAATGATAAGGCTGATGCCCTGGCTAAAAAAGGAATCAAATCCTGAGCGTGAAATGATTTTTATCAATTGACAGTTAACAGTCCTGTTGTTTTTTTATGCTTACGGGCTGGAAAAGGCAATGATAGAAAATAGTGAACAGTTAATTCAAAACATTCATACCCGTATTTTTACGGAAGGAGAAGTTATATTTGAAGAGGGAGATCTCTCCGATGAAACCATGTTTTTTTTGGTGAGGGGAGACTTATCTGTTCTGAAAAAGCGTCAGGGAGAACAGGTGGAAATTGCTATCATTCCTTCCGGAAATTTTTTCGGAGAAATCGGAATTATTAACAGTCAACCCAGGGCCGCTACTATAAAGGTGAAAAGTTCTGACGCTAAGGTCATGTTATTTAATAAGGAAACATTATTTTATCTCACCCAGAACCGACCTGATTTTTTATTTAATATCTTTAAAAGTGCTATTGAAAAACTGCAAAGAGCCAATGGAAAATACCACCGTCTTCATAAACAGTTTCCCCATATAAGTATTGATCCATTTAAAGAAGGGGAGATGGCAAGGCAGCTCGAAAAAAAGAAATATGCGATTTTAGATTATATAAATGGAGTTTCTACCAAGGTTTATGTTCAAAAAGAAGTTATCTTCAAAGAAGGACAGATTTCAAATGGAGCTATGTTTTTTATTTTTGAAGGAGATGTAGAAATCATTAAGGAGCGTGGACCGAACGGAGAAGAGAGAATTGCAACTCTTAAACCGGGGGATTTCTTCGGAGAAATGGCTCTTATTGAAGATAAGCCTCGTTCTGCAACTGCCCGTGTGGGGAGTGCAAAAACTGTGCTCGCGCAAATTGATAAACCTATGTTCATTAAAGTTGCCCGATTTTATCCGCATTTCTTGTATTCTTTATTGAAGATAATTTTTGTAAGACTTTCTATCATGGAAGATAGGATCTCTCAAATATTAGAATCTGCTCCTATATTATAAAACATATTCTTTTTTGTTTACTCCGGATTTTTATGTTTTAAAAAATGAAATAACAAAAAAAATGGAAGTATGAACTTTTGGGAATTGCTACAAAAAGGAGGAAGCATCATGTATCCTCTTTTTTTTCTATCTGTTACAAACCTCGCTCTTTTTATTCACTCCTTTGTAGAAATGAATAGGTTGCAGAAGGCGCTTGGCGGTAAAGGCAAGTCTTCTATCTATATAGAAAGCTTACAGGAGTTATCAAAGGAGGAAGCAGAGGATGATATAGAAAAAAAGCTTTTTTTAGTAGAGAAAAAGATTCTCTGGTTAAGTAATCTTGCCTCTCTTTCCACTATGCTCGGTCTCTTAGGAACCGTTCTCGGAATCTATTCGGCCTTTCAGAATATGCATGCGGAAAAAAAAGCTTCCATCGAAATTTTTGCCGGGGGAATTAGCGAAGCTCTCTTAACTACTATTGCCGGTCTTTGTATTGCGATTCCCTCTATGTTGGCCTATCATTTCTTGCGGAACCGTCTTGATAGTCTTGAATTAGGATTCTACCATATTCTAAAGAAGTTCAAATGAAATACTTTGGAAAAAAGAAAAAACTTGCAGATGTAAATTTTCTCGATATGTCGAGCCTGATGGATATTATTTTCATCTTGCTAATATTCGTGATGGTGAGCATTAGCTTTTCCAAAGACTACAAAGTAATTGATATGACTTTACCGGAAACAAAAGAAGGAAATACGCCGGAAACAGAAGAACATAAAAGCCTAACTATTTCTTTAAAAGCGGATGGAAGCATTTATTATGAAAAAGAGAAAATCGGGCTTGAGGATTTAAAACTTAAGATGGCAGGTAAAGAAATGCAAAAAAGGGAAGTGTATCTAAATATAGAAAAAAAAGTATATTATGAAAACTTTATAAATCTAATGGAAGTTCTTAAAAAAGTAAATATTCAAAAGGTGAAATTAGGTTTAGAAGAGAGTTCTTAAATAGTAGGCGAACCACCGATGGTTCGCCTGTGATGGTTCGCTTCTGTTGGTTCTCGTTCATTGAAATCCGGTTAAAAAAGCTTCTCGTTTTGAATGTGTCTATCCTTATCCCGTTTTGTGTTTTTATCCAGAGTTTTTTGTAAACAGGTATTTAGAGAGATTCCCATTTGATTGGCGAGACAGATCAAGACAAAGAGTATATCTCCCATTTCGGTTTCAATATCCGATTCCTTATCTTTTTCTTTAAAGGATTGTTCTCCAAAAGTTCTGGCCATTAGCCTTGCGAACTCACCGGTTTCTTCCATGAGGATAGCAAGGTTGGTTAATTCGGAATAATACCGAACACCATATTTTTTTATCCATTCATCTACAATTGTTTGGGCTTCGTTCAAGCTTAAGTCCTGGTTCATTGCAACTCCTTCAAGATTTTTATGAGCTGTGCAGTAACTTCTGTAAAACAGGCACCGGCGAGGTGGTTGGAATCCAGAAATTCTTTGCATTGAATCTCAGAACGTTTTTCCTCTAAGTTTAGATAGGGAACTTTATACTTTTTGATAAGAGCTAATTTTTCCTTGTTCCATTCCTGATAAGACGGATTCTTTTCTATTAAAGTTGCAAGCTCTTCTGTAACAAAGGTCCGTAAAAGGATAAGGTTTATCTTATGTTCTTTGCAGCTTGTAATAAATTTTTCGAAGAAGAACTTTTGTACCCTGTCTTCTCTGAAATGTGCCATAGAGGTATTGTAATGCTTTTCGGCTTCCTGTTTTAGATAAAGTTTTTTTATCCTGTCCAGATCCAAATTTTCAATATTAGACTTTCCTTCTTTTTTCATTTGTTCTTTATAGAACTGAAGTTGAGTATTCGAGCCTGCTAATTGTTGGGTTCCATGGAAGGAAATTCCTCCATTATTTTTGTCATTCGCATATTCAATCGATTTTTGAAGTAGTTTCATCTGTTCTTTAAGTAAGGGATTTTTCATACGCTTATAAGCATCTTTAAAACGAACGGGGAATTTAAGTGTATGAAATAGGTGGAAGCTGCTAAATTGTTCCAGCTCCCGGATGGGAAATACGGAGAGATACTTATACATAAACTCCCAGTCATAGGAGTATTTCAGAGCATACTGGTTGGCTGAACTCTGGAACGTTTCCGGGAGGTATTCAAAAACAGCGAAATCCACCTTTATCCCGGCAGCAAGGATTTCTTCAAGATAGTAGTATAAGAAAGAAGGGGGGGCAAGAGGAGCAGAAAAATTGTAGGTAACAAGGCCGGGATATTGTTCCGCTATATAATGATTGGAGAATTCTCCGAAGTGAGAGGTTCCGAAAAGAATTAGAAGTTTTTCCTCGGGTTTACGGCTCTTCTGAAACTTTACTAACTTTTCCATCAAATCGTGTTTGGCTTCATAAAAAGAAAACTCGATACGGGTTTCTGTATAGTGCCTGACCGAATCAGTGCCCGCTACTTTCTCTACTAAAAAAACAAGTAAAGCAAAAAGTAGCGGTATGAATAAGAATTTATATCGAAAGAAAGTGAGGTTCATTTTATTCTCTCAAGAAGGATAGTTCGGTTTTTTCTTTTACAAGGTTTTCGTCTTTCATCTCAACAATCAGGGAGTCTTCTGTGTAGGAAAGGTTCACCTTTAGTTTATCTTCCACTTCTAAAGTAGGGGAACCTTCCACGTATTCTCCCTTGTAGGAGTTTTTACTGCCTATATTAATTTTATATAAAGAATTATCTTCTTCCGAATCAATTTTTAAAACCACATTGGTAAAGGCGTTTTTACCATCCCATTGTACGGCTGTCCATGTCCCCTTAAACTTCTCAAGAAGGGAGATTTTTGCAAAGGCACGGTTCATTACGAAGTCTGTTTTCTTGGGCTCGGAGTCTACAAAGGCGAGGGGAAGGGAAGCCTGGCTTTCGATTCCGTCCCGGTTTGAATAGGAGATAGAATAGAGGTATAGTTTTTCTTTAGCCGGGAGTTTATGTGTATAGGAAAGTGTTTTGGAATCTACTGTAACAACTTTTTCCCAGTTAGATTCAGAAGGAATCTTCTGGAAAATCGTATAACTTACTGCTTCAGTTTCTTTTTTCCAGGTGAAATGTAGCTCCTCTGCTTTATATTTCATGCTCAGTCGGCTGGCTTGTTTGAGACTAATCGAATTACGTTTAAGAGCCGGGTTTGTAAACCCTGCAATAGAGCTGGAATACTCTCCCCAGCTTCCAGTTTTAGACTTTGCAGCTACTGCATAGAATACTTTTCCGGAAGGAGGATTCTTGTCTTCAAATATTTCCTGTTCTACCACACCCAACTTTTCCCAGTTACCTTTAACAAAACGGTAAACTAAATAGGCACTGGCTGTAGGGACTTTAGACCAGTGTATAAGAATTTTATCAGAAAACTCTCCTTTACTGGCACTGAGTTTTTCCGGTGCAGGAGGGATTTCTTCAGTCAGGCTGTAGCCAATTACTGCTTTGGAGAGAATTCCTGTTTTTCCCTTTTCGATAGCTCCTATGCAATAGATCCCTGTATCTCCACCTTTTTTTAATTTCTTATCGATAAATTTGGTTTTAGAAGTTTTACCGATAGATAGATATACTTTTTTCTTATCGTTCCATTTGAAGACTTCATACTCTGAAGCAGTCTTTACTTTTTTCCATCTAAGGATGATTTGATTTCTAAATTCACCCTGACTGGCTCTTAAACCCTGAACTTCCATCCCTTCACTTCTTTTCTTTTTCTCTGCATAACCGCTGACAAAAGATTCAGAAAGGGGAGATTTGCCATCTTCAAAAATGGCTTTTAGGCGGTAACGGAATGCGAGTCCTGAAAGAATCCCTGTGTCTTCATACCGATTTTGAATACTGGTACCTATTTTTTCAAACATACTCTGACCGGGGTCGGCTCTGTAGATTTCATAGCCGAAGGCTTCGGGAATTTGCTCCCAGTGCAGGATGATTCTATCAGTGAAGTTGCCGCGGCTTGCATATATTTCTTCCGGAAACTTTTTAATTTTGGTAGGACTGGATTTGGGAAGAGAGGGAGAATTCTGTATTTCTAAGCTATAGGCTGAGCGACAAATTTTTGCAAAATATTTGTAGTCAAGGTACGCATAGCCTTTGTCTCCCCAGGATTCAGACCAGGAGTTCTGAATTTTAAAAGCTTTTTTGGTATCGTCAAATCCGACTATTGCAAGCGCATGGGCACCAATGAACTTACCTTTTGTCTCACGTATAACTTCATTACCTCTATGGTTTAGAAAGCCTTCATCAACCAGAATACCGGCTACAACCGCATTTTTATCGAGTAATTCTGACTTAATGGACTCGGGTTCATTATACCGGACCCTGGAAAAGTCTGTGAGTCGGTGCTTTTGGGCCTCTAATTGTAAAGAGGAAGAGGGGGCTAAGAAGCGATTGAACTCCTTATAGGGGAGTTTCTCCCAGGATACCGTACCATTTGTTAAAACAAATTCTATGGTTTCTCCGAGGCTTAAGGAAATGTCCTTTCCTTCGGAAATCGAGTTATAAACAAAGGCCGGAGAATATACCTTTCCATAATCCGGTTCCTTATCTTTCCTGGGAAAAAGGGATTCTGTGCCATTTTCTAAGAAGGAAAGGGCAGCATAGGCTACTGCCCAGGCCGTACTACTTTTCTGGCTACC
This sequence comes from Leptospiraceae bacterium, assembly GCA_024233835.1. Classification (NCBI taxonomy): domain Bacteria; kingdom Pseudomonadati; phylum Spirochaetota; class Leptospiria; order Leptospirales; family Leptospiraceae; species Leptospiraceae bacterium. Next base: position 388,053 of record JACKPC010000005.1, on the reverse strand, counting down.
CTGTGAACCCGGAGGGGGGAAATAGGGGGATAGATCCAGTTTATCGGGAAAGCTTTGATGGAAGTCTTTTCTTGGATTGCTTTCTTTTACCTGTTTCCAGAACGTAAAGGCCTCCGGTTTGAGACCGTAGCCTTTGGAAGGTTCAAGAGAGGTTTGTGCCTGTAGAGATAAAAAAGAAAAGAGAAAGAAGAATGTTTGTAATTTCATGATAGGCTCCTTTTTTCGGTGCTTATTGTTTTAGATTCACCGAAATCGGGATTTTCTAAAAAAAAATTACTGACCTTCTTTTCCTTCCTGTAAGGGCTTCAGGCTTTCTTCGATTTCAGGGGTCCATTTCTGGATAGAATCCGAGTGTTTATTGAGAAGATAGGTGAGAAGTTTGTTTTCTTTGTCTATATCCTGGAACATCTGTTCGTGCAGGGTAATGGCGTATTCTCCGCTTTCCGGGCTGGTCTTCAGGTAATTCCCACTGAGATCGGATGGTTGGATGAAGAAATAGATAATTTTCTCTGCCGGAAAATCCGTTTTCTTTCTATAGAAGGAGAGGGGAGTCAGCTTGGCTGTAATATGAGTCATGTTTAAGATGTCTTTCTTTTCCACGATTTCTAACTTTGCTTTGAAAAGAAAATCTGCACTTTTCCAGTCTACTGTTCCGTCTTTTTTGGGTTCTTCCTTTTTTACCTCTTCTTTGGTAGAATCGGACTCGGAAGTTTCTTTCGCAGGCTCTGCATTCTGGGCAAACAGGGAGAGAGAGACAAATAGGCTTAACACAAGTATAAAGTATTTCATAAATACCAGAGTAAAAAAGAATCCTTTTAAAGCCAAGTGTTTTTATGTGAGGAAGTAAGCTTAATTTTTCTACCTGCTTTTTTCTCGATGCTTTCAAGAATATCCTTCCATATTAGTTGTTGGGGTTATTTAATCCAATCTTCGAGGGAAAGATTTTCTATTCTGGAAAATTCTTTTATATTGTTTGTTACAAGTGTAAGATTATTTGCTACAGCTATTGCTGCTATAATTAAGTCATTTGGCCCGATGGGGGTTCCACCCTTTTCTAATTGAGTTCTAATTAGTCCGTAATGATAGGCTGCTTTGTTATTAAAAGATAGGCTGGTTATTTTATCTACGAAGTCATCAATTCTCTTTACATTTTCATTTTTATGGTAACTCTTGAAAGCACCATAATATAGTTCAGCAATCACCGGAGAGCATATACAAATTTCATTATGGTATTTAAGAAAATTGTTTTTTACTTTTGTAGATGTGCCATTAAGGAAGTGAATACAAATGTTTGTGTCCAGAATAAATTTCACTGTAGTGCTTCCCGTATTTCGTATTGTCCCTGGGAATAGCGTTGAAGTGGTTCCTGTTGAAAACATCCAAACATTTCTTCTACCCATGAATCCCAGGAAGAAGACTTTACTGTATTTATAGTTTTTACTTTTTCAAAAGCAAGAATTACTTCAAACAACAAGTCTAAATGTTCTTCTTGAATTTTGTCTATTTCTTCTTTAATTTTCTCTCTTAGAAGCATGTGTATTACCTCTGAAACCTATTTTTACTAAATCTTTGAGATAGGTAAAGCATTTTTTGTTATCACTACGGTTGCTATTTTTCCGGATGAAGGCGAATTGCACATTGAAGGCGACCCACCGGTGGGTCGCCTTCGTGTGTCCGGCATGTGTAATAACTTGAGGGTGAAAGTCCCTTATGGAGGTTGATTGCACCAACCATTAGCTAAAGACAAGGGTGTCCATCGTGAGGTGGAATCTGAAGGAAGTCGGCGGCAAAGTTCCGGTTCGATGTATAAGAATCTGATTTGAGGCAGCACTGACTGGACGAGTTTGCTAAGCAAAACAAAGTCCGATGCAATCAAGAGTCAGTAATGTATATCAGGCGAATATATGGAATGAAGGTGATTACACTTACCCGGAGAGGTCTACATAGGACAGAGATGCGATGTGTAGAAGTCAGCAGAAGCCATAGTAGGCATCTTAGATTGAAATGAATACCCTGCTATCGGGGAACCGGTAGCACAGAGAAAGACTCAAGGGTAGAGTGAAAAGAATGTAAGATACTAAAGGGCTGAACATTAACTAATGGAGGAATCCATTGTGAACTTCAATTTGGTTTTAGAATTCAGAAAGGAGCCAAACTATACAGAATGAATCAGGGTGAAGCCCGAAGTTCGTCTGTATAGAGGAGAGGAATCAAATTGGCAGGCAATAGAAGAATCCAGCGATAAAGGATAAAGGACAAAGGAAATATCAGGCATGGAACTGATGGAAGACATATTAACAGAAACGAATCTTGGCGAAGCCTTATGGAAGGTTCTCAGTAATAAGGGAGCGGCCGGAATAGATGGAGTCAGGACAGAGGATTTCCACAAACAGCTAACTGAAGAATGGGAAGGAATCAAAACAAAGCTCTTGAACGGAAAATATAAACCGAAGGGAGTAAGAAGAGTTGAGATACCTAAACCAAACGGCGGAACAAGAATGCTTGGAATCCCTACCGTGATGGATAGGTTTATCCAACAGGCCATGCTACAGAAGTTAAACCCGATATTTGACCCGGAGTTTTCGGAATACAGTTACGGATTTCGTCCGAGGCGGAGTGCTCATGACGCTGTAAGACAGTCCAAGAAATACATTGAGGAAGGGTATGAATACGTAGTAGACCTTGACCTTGAGAAATTCTTTGATACAGTAAATCATGATATTCTAATGTATTTAGTGAGTAAGAAAGTAAGAGACAAGCGAGTATTGAGACTGATAGGCAACTATCTGAGAGCGGGAATTCTTGAGAATGGAGTAATCACATCTAATGAGGAAGGAACGCCACAGGGAGGAGTAATAAGCCCTTTGCTTGCGAATATTCTTTTAAACGAACTGGATAAGGAGTTAGAATCACGAGGGCACAGGTTCTGTCGTTATGCTGATGATTGTAACATCTATGTAAAATCGCGAAAAGCCGGTGAACGAGTAAAGAAGAGCATAACAGATTTCTTAAAGAAGAAATTGAAACTCAAAGTGAATGAATCGAAGAGTTCAGTAGATAAACCGATGAATCGTAAATTTCTTGGCTTTAGTTTTCAAATACGAGAGAGTTTAGAGATAATCATATCTCCACAATCTCTGAAACGGGTGAAAGATAAGATACGAAAGCTAACAAACTCCTTATGGAGCATTTCGATGGAAGAAAGAATAAAATCTTTGAACAAATACCTGAATGGTTGGTTGGGATATTATTCTCTAAGTGATACGGAATGGCACATTGGAGCCCTGGACGGCTGGCTACGCAGACGTATGCGTTTATGTAGTCTGCATCAGTGGAAGAAGTCAAAAACTCGAATTAGAGAGCTAAGAAAACTTGGTGCAAGTGAAGGTGAAGCACGTCGAATTGGCTACTCAAGGAAAGGAAATTGGAGATTGAGTATGACACCACAGATTCATAAAGTGATGGGAATCGATTATTGGAAAGAAAGGGGTCTTGTAAATCTTGTTGAGGGTTATAACGCTTATCGTCAAGGTTGGTGAACCGCCGTATACCGAACGGTACGTACGGTGGTGTGAGAGGACGGGGCGTAAAACCCCCTCCTACTCGATAGAGAGTATAAACTGTTGATAGCAGTAACATCCCATTAGCATCGTTCTAAGAAATTATCTAACACAAATATTTTGCGGATCCTAAATACCAGCGGACTCTGTAAAATTGCCATTGCTTTTAGGTTTTCTATACCGGAAACAAAGAAAGGCTCTTTACAGCTGGGAACATTATAACTCCAGGTAGGCCATTCTATTTCCAATTCATCACAGAGGTATTCCACGGTGGAAGCAAGTAGTGGATCCAATTTATTATCCAGAATAGGAAAGCTTTCTTCTATTGCCTGAATATCTTTATGAAAACGAAAGTCATCAACAAAATTCATCAGGTATAAAGGCCAGTTTTCACTATCTTGATGAATTAGTTCATGGGTTTCTTTTATATTAATCATTTTCAAATATCTCCTCAATAAAATATTGGGTTACCGGTTTTATTCTATTTTTTGGATAGTATTTCTCTATTATAGAAAAGACTTTATCAGGTGAATTTAATTTTAAAGTCTTTATCAAAAATATTATATCTACTTTGTCGTGTGTATCGACTCTTGCTGCCAGACATTTCATTGCCAATAAATAATCCGGTTCAGGTATAAAGACTTTTAAATGCTTCCAGTTGAATAATACTTTTTTTGCATGAGGAACGATAAAACCTTTCAAAGCATCGTTTAGCCAATCTGAATTCAGGTTATAATCTCTGGCTACCTTCTCTCAATAAGGCCATTTGCCCAAGCAAAAAGCAAGTGTTTTTCCTGTTGATAGATTGTCATATCGTATGAAGGCGAATTGCACAATGAAGGCGACCCTCCGGAGGGTCGCCTCCAGAAGAATATGTTTGTAGTAAAGCGATTCCTAAACCCAGATAAAGTCCTGCAATAAGAATATAAATTCTTGAATTCAAATTTATTTCTCAAAATATTTCTTCATCTCTTCTGTAGTCATTTTAACAACACCAACTACTAAGAAATAAATTCCGAGACCAAAGACGCAACCAAATAAAATAGCACTTGTTAAACTCATTGTAAGCGTTAAATTATACCCACCCCATAACCTCAGAGAAAATTCTTTCACAATCTTTTGAATTTTTGCAAAGTGGTAATTTTTCAAGGAAATCGAGTAAAGTTTCATATGGTTCTTTATTATTGGCTTTACATGTTTCCAAAAAAGAGAACCAGAAAGCGGTAGCTTCTGCTCCACGAGGAGAGCCTGAGAACATCCAGTTTTTTCGTCCTACAACAAAAGGGCGAATAGCATTTTCCACAAAGTTGTTATCGATATAGATTTCTCCATGTTGGAGATAAGGTCGTAATTTTTCCCATCTGTTTAAAGCATATTGAATAGGCTTACCAACTCCAAATTCTTTCGGTAAACGAATTGCCTGTTCTTTCAGATATGCTTCGAGTTCTAAAAATACAGGTTTTGCTTTTGTTTGACGGATTTCTACAATTTTCTGATATTCTTCTTTTTCATAAAGTTCTAATTTTTTAATTTGCTTTTCAACCTCATACAATTTTTTTATCAGATACAATACTTTTGCTGCAACCCTATCTTTTGTTGAATGATATAGCTTATAAAACTTTCTTCTTACATGTGCCATACATTCCGAAAGAATAATATTCTCATTAGAAGCTAAATGTGTATCATAGCTTTCATAACCGTCTGTTTGAACGAAACCTGTATAATCTTTTAACTCATTTTTTAAGAATTCCGCACTTCTCGTAGGTGAATATTGAAAAAGAATAATTCTTTTAGAAACGGTTCCACCGCGTAGAACCCACATGAATGATTTTGTGGTATTCTTCCGCCCGGCTTCTTTGAAAACCTGGAGACTTGTTTCATCTATCCCTATTATGGGCCCTTTCAATAGATACTTATTGAGAAATGAGAAGAATTCTTTATATTTCTCATATACTCCAACTACCCAGTTTGAAATAGTTGCTCTTGGAATTTCCAGACCATACCTATAAAATATTTTACTCATTCTATAAAAGGGAATGTGGTCAACAACTTTTGATACCAGAACATAGGCCATTAAGGAGGGTGATAAAATACTTCCCGGCAAGAGCGATTCAGGTCTCTTTGCTGTGAGGATAATTTTCCCTGCTTCGTCTCTCTCGTCACCTTCACAACCTTTACAGGCGTATCTTCTGTATATATGCCTCTCTACATACAGTTTTGCTGGAATCATTACTAAATTCTCAGAAATCTCATCCGGGAGCTGATGCATCCTGCAACCACAATTGCAGATTTTTTCTTCTTCCTCTACATCATGAACAATTTCTTTTCGAGGTATATCTTTTGAAATCTTTCTTCGCCCCTTTCTCCTGTGTTCTCTTACATGGGATTCTTTAAGGCCTTCAAATAATTCAGATTCATCATCAAGACCATGTTCTGCTTCATTAAACAAAAGATACTGCTCATATTCTAAAAGACTCATCTTTTCGGATTTTGCTCCAAACAAAATCCGCCTGTAATCCTTAATTTCATTCTCTAACTGTAAAATCTTGTTTTGTGAATTTTTAAATTTCTCCTCTATAGAGTTCTTTTCTGCACTTAAATCCAAGATTTTTTGCTTTAAAGTTAAAATATCATCAGGTAAGCTTTCCAGCATGAGTATAAGTGAATATTATCCTTATTCTTTTTGTACAGCTTTTTTATTGTTGAAAATGCAATTCCTGATGTTTTTTTCTCATATCTACACCACTCAGAAATAAATCCAACTCTCTCTTGCTCAAAGCATAACCTTCTTTTTTAAAGGATAGAAATTTTCCCTGCTCTAATTTCTTCATCCAGATACAGAAACCATTCCCATCCCAGTAAAGTATCTTTACCTGCTTGCCACTCCTACCAGAAAAAACAAATAGACTTTCTGAAAACAAATTGAGACACATGCTTTCTTTCACAAGTGCTATCAGACCATTCCATGACTTCCTCATGTCTACTGGCTTATCATAAAAATATATCTTTAATCTCTGTGGATTTCTAAATATCATGAGTAATACCTTATTGTAATTTTAAACTCTTTATCAATCGGTATCTCTATTTCCAGACTTGCCTCACTAACTGCCTGGGAAAAGTTTTTTGATTCAGTTTTGATTCTTCCTTCTTTCCATAACTCTTTGGATGGTAAGTATTTTGACTTCCAGGTTCGTAGTGTAGAGACTGGAAGAGAATTTTTCCGACAGTAGGCAGACATACTCAACCCGCTTCGTTGCCAGTTTGATAGATGTTCTAATCTTTTTTCATGTTCCATTATGCTTTTACTTTCGCATAATTCTTTTATTATTTCAAGGTGGGTATATTTTAACGCTTACAACTCATTAAAATCCTCTTCCTCTTGTTTTAGACTTCTTACCGAGAAAAAACAAGTGTTTTTCCTGTTGATAGATTGTCATATCGTATGAAGGCGAGCCACACATTGAATGCGAACAAGCGCTTGTTCGCATTCAGAAGAATGTTATATCAATGGGGAACGCCTTCAAAACAAAATTATTTAAGCATGTGTATTGCATAATCCAATAATTCCTTTTTGATATGCATCGTTGATTTCGTTGGGATTTCTTTTAATATTTGAATTATATCTTCCGGGCTTTTCAAATTTCTTCTTACAGCTCTTATGAGTATACCAATTGTTCCATGAACTTGTAATTTAACGTGATTTGCATATAATCTAGCTGCACTATCATCCGTTAGTAACATACAATTATTGTATTTCATAACTAATGATATGGCCATTATTTCTCCTTTATGAAGATTATATAATTTACTTGAATTTTTCATTTCTTCTGAAACTACAGGATCTTGAACTATCTGAAAGTTTTTATATTTCTGAAATGAAATATCTCGATGATTTCTTATTTCCAGTTCCACAGTTTTAGGAATAAGAACTTGATTATAATCTAATAAGCTTAAACTGTTTAATTCATCAAGATGAATGATCGGTCCTGCATCACAAACTACTATTGTATCATTCTTCGCCATTCAAGCCCCATTCGATATCTTCCTTGATAAATTCGGTCATAATTTCTTCGGAGTGCGTGTTTAAAAAATTTCTCAGTGCTAACAGGATGATTTCGTTTTCATCCAGATACCATCCATTTTCTATAAGATTATGGATCGTTTGAGATAATTGATTCGGAATTTTTAATATAATCTCAGTCATATTGTTCAGCACTCCTCTTTAGGTTTATTATATGCAAGTCAATGCTTTCCATATAACGATTTCTACCTTCTCTCAATAAGGCCATTTGCTTGAGTAAAAAGCAAGTGTTTTTCCTGTTGATAGTCATATCGTATGAAGGCGACCCCCGCAATGAAGGCGACCCTCCGGAGGGTCGCCTCCAGAAGAACAAAATAAAATTAAACCGGTGTGTCCTCCTCTGTTTTTATCTTCTTTTTTTTGGAAGGTCTATCGAACCTTTTACTCAAATCTGAATAAATAGCTCCTGAGCTTGAGAAATTATGCTGAGCCGAAACTCTTACGGATTCGTAAAACTTGAGGGCTGCATCCATCGCTTCGGAGCCGGAGAGAAAGAGAGAGTCACCAATCAGGCTGGTGATTTCCTGCATGGATTGGTGTATGAGTCGTAATGATTTTACGGCTTCAAGGTCTATTTTCATTTCATTCAAACTCAAGTACGGGGGAACCAATTCAGGATGTTCGGATGCATACTCAAAGGACTTGGTTACAAAAGAAAGGTTTTTCTCGCCGAGTTTAACGTGGTTGTTCTTATCGTCTACCTTTATGGATTTTAACCTGGGAACCAGTACCTTATTGAGTATATCCAGAGCCTTTTGAACTTCTTCTTCCTCCGAAGCCTGGAGTTGAAATGATATTTCGTTTTTTTGTGCCATTTTAACATTGTCCTTTTGATTTTAATTTGAAATATCATTCATTTTTATCTTGTGATAATTGTCCATTATTATCCTGGATTATTTTATGATTATTTAAAAAAACATATATATTGAAGGCGAATTATGCAACCGAAGACGACCCCCAATGAAGGCAAACAAGCGCTTGTTCGCCTTCGGGAGGATGGTCGCCCATCAACCATGGTTCGACTCCGCTCACCAACCATGGGTCGCTTCCAGAAATCATGATGAATTCGAACTACGGGCGGCTGCGCGAAAAACACTTGTTTTTTTTATAATTATTTATAGCCTATTGTTTATGAGAAAGACTGACTTAATAGTTGGAACGGTTGAATATATAAACAAGCTTTCGGAGGATAGGCTGGAGGAAGTTTACCATTATGTAAGGTTTTTATTTGAACATTACGAGAATGTTTCCATCCCTGCACAAGTTTCATCCGATTTAAGCGAATATTTCGAAAGGATTCAAAAAGTTTCGGTCTGGACAGAAGAAGATATTACTAATTGGCAGAACGATATGAAGAAAATGTCTAACTGGAGTATTCCTTCATGGTAGTAGATACCTGTATATTCATAGAATTTTTAAGAAAGAAAAATAAAAATTCTGCTACACTAATGAAAATTCCCAAAGATAGGAAACTCTATATATCATCAGTTACACTTTATGAATTATATATGGGGGCAATAGATTTAGATAAAAAAAATGATGTTGAGCTACTCACAAGTAATATTTCAGTTCTTTCCCTGAATAAAGAGGTTTCAATCAAAGCTGCTGAGATATTTTTACAATTAAAGAGTTCTAACCAAGTAGTAGAATTCAGGGATATTTTTATAGCTGCTACAGCCATTGTAAACGAGTTAGAACTACTCACCTTAAATACAAAGCATTTCATCAACATTCCTGAAATCAAATTATTTAATATTTCCTAATATTTTTACAATTCATGATAAGCCCCCCCCCCAATGAAGGCGAACAAGCGCTTGTTCGCCTCCGTGAGGATGGTCGCCCACCCCGAAGGTTCACGTTTTCACCTCGGAGATTCATATTATCCACGTCTGAGGTTCAGACTTCCACCTCCGAGGTTCATGCTATCCACCTCAGGGGTTCGTATTATCCACGTCTGAGGCGCAAACTTCGACCTTCAGGGTTCATACTACCTACCTCTGAGGTTCAAACTTCCACCTTCAGGGTTCGTATTATCTACCTCCGGGGTTCATACTGTCTACCGGAAGGGTGAAAAATAGAGTTAGCTGACTACCGGTTTATACTTTGCTATAGCACAAGCACCGGCAGTCTGGGGTCAGCGTCCCACTTTTTTTAAACGGACACGGATATATCTCAAATACTGTGTCTATTGCTATACATAATTGTAATTGCTTTAAAATTTCATACCCGATAAGCTGACGAATATGTCTTATCTTGTACGTTTTTTTGAATTCTTCCATCATCCTCATTTATCGAAAGTGACCCACGCCATGAAGGCGAATTACATGATATCGAAGGCGACCCGCATATTGAAGGCGAACAAGCGCTTGTTCGCCTTCAGAAGAATGTTCACATTCAAACGACGGATCGCATTCATGGGTATTCTCTTTTTCTTTTCCTCCTGCTTCACAAGCCCCACGGCCCCGCATAAGTGGTTGATTCCTAAAGAAAAGGAAGAATCTATTCCTCTCTGGGTTTTTGCTCTTACCGGAACCAATTCATCGGTGACCGTGTCAGGGACAGTCACCGATAGCTCGGGAACTGCGGTAGCGGGTGCGAACCTCAGTTCCCAACCCGAAGGGGTGAATGCAACAACGGATGCCTCCGGAAACTATACTTTTACGGCTTCACCCGGAACCTATACAATTACCGTGACCGATTCAAGCGGCAATGTAGTTGGAACGTTTACTTTGACTGTGGGAACAGATGGCAGTACTACCGTGAGTAATGTAAGTGATGGACTTTTTGTAACTGCCGGTTCAAGCAGTGGTGGAACCCAAACAGGAACGGGAACCGGCACCGGGACTTCCACCGGAACTGGTGCCGGAACCACAACAGGCACAATAACCGGAACCGGAACTACAACAGTAGAAACCGTGGCCACTCCGACCTTTTCTCCCACACCGGGAACCTATAATTCAGATCAATCTGTAACGATTTCAAGCACGACCGAGGGTGCTACAATTTATTATACGACGGATGGAAGTGAGCCTACATCTTCTTCTACCCAATATACATCGGCAATTTCAGTTTCCGGTAATGGAACCATCCTGACTATCAAGGCCATTGCAGGCAAAAGCGGAATGACGACCAGCAGCGTAGAGAGTGGGACTTATACGATTGAATCTACCGTTCCAACTGTTAGCATAAACTCCATTACAAATCCCTATGTCAGTGGAAACACCGGAGCTATAAACTCCAAAGACATCACCTGGTCTTCCAATCGCAATGGAACCTATTCTATCCGAGCCACCGGAAGTGACTGTTCTACCGGAACCGAACTCAGCAGCGGCAATGTAACAGCAAGCCAGAGTAATAATATTACTATCCAGGCTTCCTCTTTGAGTGTTGGTTCTAACACCATCCGTTTTTGTGTAACAGATTCTCTGTCAGGTTTAAGCAGTAGTAGCACAACGACACTTAACCGTGATGATACAGCTCCAACAGTAGCTGCAACACCGGGGTCAACGACATCTTCTACAACGGTGAACATAACTTTAATTTGTTCGGATAGCTCTTCCGGTTGTGATAAGATTGTTTATACCTCCAACGGCTCTGACCCGACTATGAGCGGAACTACGGGAAGTATAACAAACGGCACAGAATACACAGTACAACTCTCACCCCCGGATGGAGTTGCTACGACTTATAAATACATAGCCAGAGATAATGCGGGGAATGTGGCTGCTGTAAGCAGTTCCACATATACTATAGACACCGGTGTTGCAACGGTAAGTGTCAATTCAGTCAGCCCGGCAACCATAAACAATGGAACAACCAATCCGCAGATAAACTGGCAGTCCAATAAAAACGGTAGCTATACAGTAAGGGTTGGTGGAACGGATTGTACAAGCGGAACACAGGTGGCGAGTGGAACCTATTCCGGCACAGCAATAACAAATACCATCAATGCAACAAGCCTTAGCAGCGGAGCCAATACCATCCGCATTTGTGTGCTGAATCTTGTCGGGAATTATGGTTCAACCACCCAGGGTTTGACCAAAGACGATGTTGCCCCGGTTGCGGGCAATTCGGGAACGATTACTACGGCAAATGTGACTACAAGCAGTTTGACTTTGAACTGGACGGTGGGTTCGGATACATATACGACACAGAGCAGCCTGCAATATAAAATACTACGGTCAACCTCCAACAACATCAGCACGGTAGCCGATGCCGAGACAAATGGGACTCTTGTGCAGGACTGGACAGCGAATCTATCTACAAAGAGTGTGACTGGATTGACTGCCGGGACTACGTATTACTTTAACGTGCTGGTGAGAGATGAACATGGAAATATGGGGATTTATACAAGTAAGAGTCAGGCGACAGTTGCAATTCCTCCCCCTTCTAACTTGAGCTATATTAATTCACCTTTCACTTTTGGAGCAGGACTTGCGATTGATTTTACCATATCTCCTTCAGTTTCTGGCACAATAGATTCATATTCAATAAATCCAAGTATACCATTAGGATTGTCATTTAATCTTATTACAGGTGTGATTTCTGGAACACCAACGGTAACTCAGAATTCTTCCAATTATACAATAACTGCACATAATGGAGGAGGAGAAACTACTACAACAATTAGTATAAAGGTTGGAAATTATGGTATCTGCTATATGTGGGGCTGTTTCAAAGATAATAATAATGGAACCATAACCTATAATGGTGCAGGGAATATATATGGAAGTAAAAATTATATGTGGAAAAAATGTAGTCAAGGACAAGTTTTTAGGTCTGGCTATAATGACTGTGCAGGAACTGGTTATGAAGCTAATAATTACGGAATAGGCTCATATCAATATTGTGGCTCAAATGATAATTCGTGTAACTCTACTGATACATGGATAGCATTTACTGGTTCTGCTTTTAATACTTGTAATAATGATACTTTTGCTGGTTACACTGACTGGAAATTTCCAGATTTAGTAACATTGAAAACTTTAATAAATTGTAAAGATAAAAGTATGCCTAATACATATCCAACTTCCCCTTATTCATGTGGAATAGATAATACGAATAGTCCAAATTCTTTTAACACGTTATTTTCATACACCCATGCTTATTATTGGACTTCATTAGCAAATTCAACAAACTATGAAAATGCTTGGATGATTGATTTTCGAGATGGTTCTAATGACAATGGTAGAGGAAAAGGTTATGCTGGATTTGTAATATGTGTTCGCTCTCAATAAAGAGTATCCCACTCTTAAGGTGATGCTTATGGTTCGATACGCATTGTACATGGAAGGCGAATGGCACATTGGAGGCGATTTGCATATCGAAGGCGACCCTCCGGAGGGTCGCCTTCAAACGCCGGGTTGTTTTCATGAAGGAGTAAGAACGAATGCATCGTAATTCACAAAAAAGATTATCCATAAGAGATGGAACTTATTTTATCACCACGAATACGAAGGATCGGTTTCCTTATTTTGAAAATGATATTTTCTCGGATCTTCTTGTCTTGCATCTTGAACTTTGCAAGTTTTTATATGGGGTGGATATATATGCTTATAAAATTAACCCGGAGCATATTCACATATTAATCGGAGTCGGGGAGGATACCGGTCTATCGAAAGTGATGAATGTCTTGAAAGGAAATTTTTCTCGTGATGCCAATCGAATGATGAATCATATCGAAGGCGAATTGCACATTGAAGGCGACCCTCCGGAGGGTCGCCTCCAAACGATGGGTCGCATTCAGAGGGATAAAATTCATGATCAATTCCACATACGTATTCGAGATGAAATAAACACATTTATTTTCAAATGCGATCATGAATCGTTTGCCAACATCCCCAAATTCCAATGGCATAAATCATTCCATGACCATTATATACGGGATGAGAGGGATTTTTATCATCATATACAGTACATCCAAAATCAATGGATAAAACACAGCTTGAAAGAAAACAAATATTGTTATATAATGGAGGATATTTTATGAAATCATTGTTTAATTTTTGCATGAAGGCGACCCACCGGTGGGTCGCCTTCAAACGATGGGTCGCTTTCACGGGGCTCTTATTCACCACATCCGTTTTATCTTATGGGAATTACACCGATAACAATGACGGAAGCATTACCGATAACATTACAGGACTCATCTGGCAGAAGTGCAGCATGGGACAGAGCGGAACCGATTGCAGCGGTGATGCTGCGACCGCAGCCACCTGGACAGCTGCGATTTCTTACTGTGAAGGCTTGACTCTAAGTGGACGAAGTGATTGGCGTTTGCCCAACATCAACGAACTCGAAAGCCTCGTAGATGATAGTATCTATAATCCGAGTATTAATACCACATATTTTCCGGGCACAGTTTCTTCCTATTATTGGTCGGCTTCTACCTATGTCTGCAATACTAACAGTGCGTGGAACGTCGGTTTCAACAATGGGTACGTGAACTCCTCCGCTAAGGCAAATAACTACTATGTTCGTTGTTTGTCCGGACCGTGATTTGATGATTTGGTGCCCGGGTTGGTGAAGGCGAACGGCACAATGAAGGCGACCCACGCATTGAAGGCGAACAAGCGCTTGTTCGCCTTCAAAAGAATGTTCTGAAAAACGCTTGCTTTTTTGTTTGAAGAAAATAAATTAAAAGTATAAAGTGGATATTTAGGAGGAGCATTCAGATGGAAAAGCCTTTACGCTTAGTCTTTGATAGTTTACCAGAAATACTGGAAATTCCCCGCGAATATCAGAACAAAAGAGTAGAACTTATTCTATGGCCATTAGAAAACATAGCACAAAAAACAGAAGATAATATCTTATCTTTCTTTGGTATTCTTACCGATTTCCCGGAAAGAGCTTCCCAGGGAGATTTTGAAAATAGAATAAGCTTTGAATGAAATTCATTCTCGATACAAATGTTTGCATTCTTGTTACTCATAATACAAAGGAATTTTCAAGAATTAGCGGACTTAAAATGGAAGATTGGGAGATATGAATACGGAATTGTTTTTATTAGAAAACAAACCCCATATTTATCCCGTGAAGGCGAATGGTACATGGAAAGCGAACAAGCGCTTGTTCGCCTTCAGAAAATCGCTTGTTTTTTTTCAAGTAGGGATAGTCTAATAGAAAAGGGAAAAAAATGAGTATAACTATTTTGATTGTTGGTTTAATTGGAATTGCCTGCTGGTTATTGGTGGGTATAAAAGTTGCTTCACGTTTGTTTGCAAGGGAGTTTCGCAAAGAAATCAAGAATGAACGATGAGTTTTTAGATTCCTTATTATTTATTCTTGTAGTTTCAGCGGTAGGATTGATTATATACTTATTTATTAATTTTTCAAATTATAAAGAATATGCAGAAATACTTATTTATCTGATTTCGTTTGTAGGTTCTGTTTTAACAATTTATGAATATCTTTTTAAAAAGAAGAAATAAGCTTATTGAATCTTTCAATGAACAATAAGCTCTGGTTCGATACGCTTCGCTACGGTTGGTGAAGACGAATGGTACATGGAAGGCGACCCTCCGGAGGGTCGCCTTCAAAAGAATGTCGCCTTCGGGAGAATGTTCGCTTTCAAACGATGGCTGTCTTTATAAATCTTCTATTGACAGATTTTAGAATAATTATAAAATAAGGATTATGTTTTCATTTAAAGCCTTTTTCGGATCCTTAAGCCTTACTTTATTTTTAGTCGGAATTCCCCTTTTTGGAGAATCCTTTCGGAATTTACGAGTTTTTGTCGGAGAAAGAGCTTCCGGCATGGGTGGAGCGTATTCAGCCATCTCGGATGATCCTTCGGGTGCCTATTATAATCCGGCGGGCATGGCCTTTTCATCGGACAATTCCTTTTCCATCTCTGCCAATGCCTATTCGGAAACTTCGAAACAATCAAAAGATGTTTTTGGGCCGGGCTCTGACTACACCCGTACGTCAAGGGCTTTTTATCCGAACTTCATCGGAACAACCAAGAAAATCGACAGCATTATGGCCGGGATTTCTGTAATCAACACCCGCATGGGTCGCTTTGATCAGAACGATCAGATTTATTATCCTTTAGAAAGCCCTTCCACTTCTAAGATAGAAATTGATTATTCGGAAGACATTGAAGAATATCTTATTGGCTTTAGTTTAGGAAAGTTGATTAACGATAAGTTCGCCCTCGGTTTTTCCGGCTATTATATTGATAACTCGGAGCGCTTCATCACAAACCAGTATATTCGCCAGAACTCAAATACCTATTCTTCTTTTTATGTGAAGAATAAAAAAACAGCCAGAGGTTTTATGCCCGTCTTTGGTTTGCAGTTCATGCCTATTGAAAAATTGTCCCTGGGTTTTTCTCTTCGGAAAATATTAAATATTTCGAGTAAATCTTCTTCAGTAGGACGAAATACTTCTTCCAACGATACAGGAACAGATACGGTTTCTGAATATATTGCCTCTGAAAATAACTCTTTAAGTATAGCCAATTCTCAAGTATTATACGGTCCTCCGCGATTGGGTAGCCTGCCGGAGCAGAGTGAATTTAGAGGAGGTCTTGCTTTCTTTATGAATAAAAATTTGCTTTTTGCATTAGACTTCATCTATACTTCGGGATTTAAAAAAAGTCTGGACCGTAACCAATACGGTTTAAATACCAATGCGGTATATCTGAAAAATAGTAATGATATGCTACTTTATCGAGAACAGACTAAAAATTATGCATTCGGTCTGGAGTATTTTATCACAGAAAATCTGGCTATTCGTATGGGAGCGTATACGAACTTCTCGAATAATCGAAGAAAAGAGTGGATGGAGTCGGCGGTAGTACAGGCCATGAAAGCTTCTTCGAATATTACTCTTTCTCCAAATGTTTTTTACCAGGCTCAGGAATTTGAAACTTCACCAAGGGAAGAAGATGCAGATACAAAAGGCTTTACCTTTGGTTTTAGCTGGGCCTTAGCTAAATCTTCTATTTCTCTTACTTTTGTTACGGAAAAGGGAGTCGGTGCATCTTATCTGGGTGGCGGTCTTCCCCAGCAATTTATCTACAAGAATAATTCCGTATTACTTACGGCGAGTTCACATAATTAAACAGGGGCACTTATGCAAGAAAGAGAAATAACTAAGATTGTAACAGCTCACAGACAAATCGAGGGAGGAGGCTTTGTTGTTAGAAGACCTTTTCCTACAATAGAATTGGATAATTATGATCCCTTTTTACTTCTGGATGAAATGGGACCCGTAGACTATCCACCAGGGAAAGCGGTGGGAGCACCCGATCATCCACACAGAGGTTTTGAAACCGTTACCTACTTACTCGAAGGAGAAATGGTGCATGAAGATTCTTTCGGTCACAAAGGTTTTCTGCGTCCGGGTGCTGTGCAATGGATGACAGCAGGGAGTGGTCTCATTCATTCCGAGCTTCCCTCAGAAAAAATGTTACAAGAAGGTGGGCTTATGCACGGTTTTCAGCTCTGGCTCAATCTTCCGGCAAAAGATAAAATGCGCAAACCCCGTTACCAGGAACTGGAACCCTCGCAAATCCCGGAAGTATACTTTGAAAAAGAAAAATGCAGGATCCGGGTAATTGCCGGAGAAGTTCCGGGTGCCAAAGCCGGTATTGAAACCTGTATTCCTATTGAATATTATGATATATCTATAGAGGAAGGGGGGGAGTATAGCTTTCCTTTATCCGAAACTTCCCATGTATTTCTGTATGTGTTTTTTGGTAGTCTTATCGCAGGAAAGAATCGAATTCGTTTACAGGACGGACAACTCGGAATTCCTATCAGGGGAGATGGACTTCGAATCGAAGGATCTAAAGGAGGAGGACGCTGCCTTTTGATTGCCGGAGAGCCGATTCGTGAACCCGTAGCCCGATATGGACCCTTTGTCATGAATACAAGAGAAGAGATTATGCAGGCCTTTTCGGACTACGAGCAGGGGAAGATGGGAAAAATTCATCGATAAAAATAAGTTATTTACAAATAGGAATTTGTATAATACTCTGAAAAGCCACCTGCACAGAACCATGGCTATGTTTAATAATATGCAAAGGCTTTTCAGATACTTCTTCGTTTTTTTTTCTACAAGTTTGTATCCTGAAAAGGCAGGAGAAACATTATCTACTGATCTTAGCATATATTCTGTGTTCTTTTGGATTTTTCTTAGTTTAATTTTGTTTCTTATTTTTTATGTTTATAAATTTAGAAAATCCTATCTCCAAACTATTTCTTCCCTGGAGAAATCCAATAAAAAACTTACTAAAATAAATCAATTCTATGAGAGCTTTGTTCCTTCCGAGATGCTGTATTTTCTGGGTTCCAGCCAGATTGTTGACATTTCTCTTGGTAATCAAATAAAAAAAGAGATGACCGTATTCTTCTCGGACATTCGCTCTTTTACCTCTCTTTCCGAAAGGAATCCACCGGAAGAAGTATTAAAATTCCTGAATGCTTATTTTGAAAGAATGAATGCCATTCTTTATAAGTATCACGGGATTATTGATAAGTACATAGGCGATGCCATTCTGGCTGTTTTTCCCGGAACCGTGGACGATGCCATATCCTGTGCAATTGAAATGCAAAAGGATATTCAAAACCAACCCTTTGTCATCAATGGAAAAGAATTTAAAATATCGATAGGAATCGGGATTCATTTTGGAGATGTGCTCTTAGGAGTAGTAGGGGGCGGAAAACTATTACAGACAACCGTCATATCGGATGTGGTGAATACCGCTTCGAGATTGGAAAGTCTTACGAAGGAATATGGAGCTTCTATTATTATAAGTGAAGATATTTTACATAATATAGAAGAACCGCAAAACTTTAATATTCGATTTTTAGACTATGCAAATATACGGGGTAAGGAAGATACTACTTTTATTTGCGAGGTTTACAGTGCAGATTATGAGGAACAGATTCGCTTAAAAAATGAGACCAAAGAATTATTTGATAATGGAGTAATGATTTTTCAAAGTGGTGAATATGAGAAATCCTGGGAAAAGTTTTTAGAAGTTTTAAAAGAAAATCCGAGTGATAAGGCTGCTGTTTATTACTTAAATAAAACAGCCAATCTCTTAGTCGACGGCATGGTCTTGAAGCAGTTTCATGAAAATGATTTAGTGAAATGGGATCAGGACTGGTCTACCGGCATTGATGTAATTGATTCCCAGCATAAGTCTCTTTTTGAAATACTGAATAATCTTGCCAGGGCCCAGAAATACGGAAGGGAAATGGAAGTTCTATCGAGGATTTTTAATAATCTCAAGATCTATGTATATACCCATTTTACCCTCGAAGAAGAATTAATGTTGAAAGTAAATTATCCGGATTTTGATAATCATAAATTATCTCATCTCATTTTTATTGGAAAAGTGTTGGATGCAGAAAAAGACCTGAAGACGGGAGATAAAGAAGCTCCCAAAAGAGTTATTTCTTTTCTATCTGATTGGCTTATTTCTCATATAAAACACTCGGATAAGGAAGGTTATGTTCCTTATGTTCTGGAAGAATACGAAAAAAGTAGATTAGAGGTATAATCTATATGAAAGATATAAATTCAAATATTGTTCGAGCCGGACTTCTGGGCCTGGCCGTAGGAGATGCCCTCGGAGTGCCGCTTGAGTTCAAACACAGAGACTATTTTATCGAGCATGAAGTCAAAGATATGCTCGGATATGGCACCCATCACCAGCCTCCCGGCACCTGGTCGGATGATAGTTCTCTTAGCTTCTGTCTGGCGGAGAGCCTATGCGGTGGCTATCATTTGAAAGAGATTGCCAACAAATTTATACTCTGGTTGGAGAAGGGGTATTGGACTGCATATGGAACTGTATTTGATATAGGTATCAGCACTTCGGCTGCTCTTCATCGGTATAAAGAAAATGGAGACCCGTATCATTGTGGGGCTTACCTGGAAAGTGAAAACGGCAATGGTTCTTTGATGCGTATCTTACCTCTTTGCTTTTATCTTCATGGAAAAAACATAAAGGAAGATGAGAAATTTAGCTTGATTTCTGAAATTTCAGGAATTACCCATACCCATATTCGTTCTGTTATATGTTGTTATATTTATATAGATTTCTGCTTATTCCTCTTAGAAGGGAAAACTTTACAGGAAGCCTATCTGTCCGTTTGTAAGCTAAAGGAAAAGTATAGGGCTATAGTTGATGAGAAGGAATGGAAAGTTTTACATAAAATCTTATCCGGGGATATAGAAACTATAGCTTCAGAAAAAATACAATCAGAAGGTTATGTAGTTTATACTTTAGAAGCAGCCCTGTATTGTCTTTTAACAACAGGTTCCTATAAAGAAGCTGTATTAAAAGCAGTAAATCTCGGATATGATACCGATACCACTGCCTGTGTAGTAGGAGGTCCGGCAGGTCTGTACTATGGTTTGGAGAATATTCCCGAAAGCTGGAGAGCTCAACTTGCCAGAAAAGAAGATATAGAAGAATTAGCAGACTCCCTGCATAGAGCCTGCTATGAAATGAAAGTATAAGAAGATGATAATTTATTAGGTTATACTAACCGTTTCATCTATAAATTCCTTTTTGTCCAGAGAGGAAATTCTTATAGGTTGTGAACTCTTATTCTGAAAGGTAACATTTCCTTTGAGTATAATTGGGCTGTCAAAGATAAACTCACCTTCGACCGTAAAGGAAATTGAGTCTATAAGAGAAGGATAATGGATGAATCGTTTTTCAAAATCGGAAATCTTTTTGTAAAACTTCTCATCTAAAGTGACCAGGTTTTCTTCCATACCTTTCTTCTGGCGTTTTGGATTCATAATCAAAGAATAATCTTCCTGTAGAATATAGGAGTCGGAACGACGGATTAAAATGTCTTCGCATTTCTTAACCGGAGCAAAACGTGTGCGGGGTATGATAATACCCTTGGTTTTACTAAAGTTTCCGATAGCAGAACCCATAGCGGTTTCTAACTGGTATACATCCATACCTTCTATGTTTTTGGGGTTTACAATGAGAGAGAGTTTCATCCTGCCTTCTTCCAGACGTTTCTTTAAAGAGGGAAGATGTATCCAGAGATTATTTGTAGAGAAAGTTCTGAATTTACCCATGCCGGAAAACTCATGTTCGTGATCCGCTGGAACCTGCGCCGTTTCTAATAGTTCCAGTCCGAGATAGTTTCCATTTACCACTTTTCGATAAATCGCACCACCTTTCTTATCAGCCAGGGTCTTGGGAGTCATTTCCATTACGAACTCTAATTTTTTATCCAGCAGATATTCCAATATATGGGGCTCAATAGTTGCACCCAGATTATCTCCATTGGAAAGAAAGGCATATTCATAACCGGAATCGAGTAACATCTGCAAGATTCCGCTTTGTTTTAAGGAAAGATAGATGTCTCCATGACCGGGAGGGCACCATTCCTGCTTCTTATCTTCTAAATCTATAGGATGAAAATTTTTTTGTAGTATTCTCGGAACCTTATTCTGGATAAAACTATGAGGTAATTTTTGTTTGAAGCCCAGCTTGTTTATAAGTTCTGTACAATCTTTTTGTGTATTAAAACTATCCATCAGGATAAGCGGAACTTCTATATTATATTTTTCTCGAACGTACATTAATTGTTTCATGATGATTTCCAGAAAGGAAAGTTCATCTTTTACTACAGCCAGTGATTTGGCCTTATCCAGACCCATGGAAGTACCTAAACCTCCATTTAGCTTGATAACTGCTAACTTTGAAAGTGAAGAAGGATTTACTTTGTATTGTGCCTGAATGTCTTCAAGACTGATTTCGTCTTCAGAGGGAATCAGATCCTGCACTTCCTCCCAATTGACAATACCCGTTTCGCCTTTTCTCACCCGGTCTACTTTTTCTAAAAAGTCTTCGATTAATTCTTCACTTAAACCTTCCTGCTTCATTTTATCGCGGATGAGTTTATCGGCTTCTATCATATTTCCTCCCTATTGTGTATATGCCTATTTTTGGATACTTGCTATCTGGTTTCCAGATCTGCACAGGTTATTTTTTAGAATTTGACAATTCTTTTCTACCCTTTTATTGTAGTGATTATGAAAATGCAAACTACTTTTATTCTATTATTTTCTTTTCTTCTGGGAAATGTTTCCCTGTTTGCTTATGAACAGGGGCAGGTCAAAACTGCTTACTCGTATTTAAGTCAGAACTGGAACTATTATACCAGAAGCGGTAAGAAGGTGAATGTTAAAAAATTACGCTGGACTTGCAGTGGAAAAAACTGCAAATTAATCGTGAATGATAAAAGCATAAATCCTGCCACAATTTACAAGCTATCAGGAAGTAGTCTTGTGAGTGTGGTAAATACCTCAACTACCGTAAAGCTCGATGATAAACAGGTAGAAAAAATGGATCCGGCTCCTTCCAATGCGGTAGGTTCTGAACCGGGAGACCTAAAAGGCATGACTGATGCCCATAATCGCTACAGGCAAAAAACCGGGGTTCCAAATTTGGTGTGGGATGCAAATCTGGCTTCTTATGCTCAGCAATGGGCGAACTATCTAAAATCGACCAAGAATTGCGGTATGCAACACAGACCGAGAAGCGGCACCTATGCCCAGAAATATGGCGAGAACCTGGCCTGGTCTTCCGGTAGACATATGAGCCCCTATGATGTAGTAAAAATGTGGTATGATGAAATCAGTGATTACAACTACAGTAACAATTCCTGCCGTTCTGTTTGCGGGCATTATACACAGGTGGTCTGGAAAAAATCTAAACGTGTGGGTTGTGCTTTAGCTACCTGCGGACGCGCCGAGGTTTGGGTTTGTAATTACGATCCACCGGGAAATTATATCGGAGAAAAACCTTACTGAGAATTTACAGCCGGGTAATTCTACCCGGTTTTTAGAAGATACTTTACAAGACATATCGGTCAGTTTTTTTTGTTATTATGAGCAGTAATTTGCCGGCAGGAATTAATCTCAGGACTCAAGTTCCTTTTGAGGTAGGAATAGTTGACGATTCACAGATAATTCGGATGATGCTTCACCGAATTCTTACCATGCAAAAGTTTGTAGTAGCTATGGAAGCAGGCACCGGTGATGAAACCCTGAACCAATTAAAATTTTCCGATAAGAAGCTGGATATTTTATTTGTAGATTATCACATGCCGGGCATGAATGGGATCGAGTTAATTAAAGAAGCCAAAAAAATAAGACCGGAGCTTAGAATCTTCATGGTTACATCAGAACAGGATTCTGATGTAGTAAGCCAGCTTATGAAATTAGAAATCGATGGATATATCTTAAAACCCTTTAAGACGGATACCATTATTCCGAGACTGGAAGCAGTCACAAAATTTTTAGCTTATCCACCCGGTTTAAATCTGAAGAAAAACCGTTCCTATAGAGCCGGTATTGTCGATGATTCTGCCAGTGTACGTTTGTTATTAAAGCAAATTCTTGAATACTATCGCTTTGATACAATTATGAGTGCCGATAACGGACAGAAAGCTCTGGAGATGCTTGATAGGTTGGAAAAACTTCCTGAGATTCTTTTTGTAGATATGGAAATGCCGGTTATGTCCGGGATTGAGCTGGTTGAAAAGTTAAAAGTAACTTATCCTTCGATTCATATTATTATCATTACCTCCCATACAGAGGAAGAATATGTAAGAAAGGTAATCGATTTAAAAGTCGATGGCTATATTGTAAAACCCCTCGATAAAAAGAATATCCTGACTAAAACCGATCAGGTAACAAAAAAAATGTCCTGAACCCGGAAAGGTAGGAATCGTTTCTTTCCCGGTTCAGATTTTTTTATGATAAATTCTTAATGAGCTGGTATCTGCTGGTTCGTAAACGGATAGATATATGCTTTGAGAGGTTTAATAAAAAGTTATACCCCAGGTTCCCATCTCTTTCTTCCTGGAATAAAGCTTCCAATTCAGTCGCTCTAAATACTACTAATTTTCCGCTTTGTTGTACCTGTGCAAAAGATGTAGCTGTATAAGGAGGAATTAATGCAGACCAGCCAAGGGGTTGACCGCTTATCACAGTTTCCAGTCCAATTTTTCTTTTATTGGCTACTGTCATACCGATCATTATTTTCCCATCTATAACGATAGACAATTCATCCAGGTCATCATCTTCATTAAAGAGTATTTCTCCTTCCTTTACCTCCCTGATGGTTGAAATTTTTGATAATGACTCAACTTCTTTTATATGGAACTCATGGAAAAATTCTAAATGCCTGAGTAAATCAGTATTAGCTTTCATAAAATTAACTCCTTATTCTTTGGATTATTTCCAATATTCTATCATGAATGCCTTTAAGTTTATTTTGTAATATTTCTGATAATTCCAATCCCATGCTTATCCGGAATGGTTCGATTCCAATTAGATAGAGCTTTTTCGAAGGATATAATGTATGAATCATTTGAATGGAATGTTCGAGACTAATCCCGTGTCCATTTCGTGGATTTAGTTTATTGAATATTAGAATATTCTTTGTGTTGAGCTCAAAAAAACTCAGCCAACCCGAGTCTTTGCCGTGAATCATTGCATCAATAATAACTATTTTTTCGTAATCTTCTGCAAGACTTACTAAATCAATACTGGATGTTCCCATATCAACAATCTTTAATTTTCTAAGAATATCATCATTTTCTAATAACTTATACAAATGATTTCCTATCCCATCATCCTGCATTAAGGGATTTCCAAAACAGGCAATAATCGTCTCCATCTATTCCTTAAATTCTACGTTTAAATAATGAACGGAGCAAGAAATACAGGGATCATATGCCCTTACTAACATTTCCATTGTCTTAGCAATTTCACTTTTAGGCTTTTCTAAGATGTCCGGAACCATGTGATGTAAGTCAGCTTCAATATTTGCATAATTCATCCCGGTTGGAATTATACAATTTGCCTGAACTACGTTTCCTTTCTTATTGATTGTATAGTCGTGAATCAATAGCCCCCTCGGTGCTTCTACTATTCCTACCCCCCGGCCTTCCTGTGGCTCTACACTTATATCCTCCTGTTTTAAATTCATATCTAAAAGTTTTTGTATTGTTAGGATGGAGTCTTCAAAAACATGGATGGTTTCAATAAATTGTGCTATAGTTATCAGGAAGGTATTATAACTTGGTGCTTTGAGACCCAATTCTTCTGCTACCTGTTTGGCCCAGGGATGGAGCTTATCCTGGTTCAAATTAAATCGGGCCAGAGCCCCTACCTGAATGGGATTGCCGGAATCTGAAAGTACATGTTTTGAAGTAGAATGTTCTATACAGGATTCTTTAATTAGTTCCTTATAATCTTTCGGATCAAGCGAATTTCCCGAACGTTTAGAAGAACCAATTTTTCCTCCAATGAGTGGATAGTCGTTTTCTTCTGAGGATGCAACATATTCCGTTTCCCTTGAAAACTCCGGTATCCTTAGAGTTTTTAGTAGTTCTAAGGTATGTATCAGATCTTCTTTATGTCCTTCAATATATTCCAGGAGACTTTTCAGTTCAAGTTTTGTAGGAGTTTTCAGGAAAGTTTTTACTGCCATACTGATGGAATGTACTTTTCTTCCGATTAATCGAATACATATTTCGTTTCCCAGTTTTTTTAAACGTAAAGCTCGTTTTACTACATCCGGATGGGAAGAGGCTAAGGGTACTACACTTCCAAGGTTAAAAAAATCAGGTGCTGCTAAAAAATATACATGTAATATATGGCTTTCAATAAACTCTGCATTCATCATCAAACGTCTGAGCAATCTGGTTTGTTCGCTTATATGAATATCCATAGCTTTTTCAATAGCCTGGATCGATGCTAAGGAATGTGCAATAGAACAAATTCCGCATATACGTGAAGCTATTAGAAATACCTCGTGATACGGCCGTCCTCTGAACATAACTTCAAATAATCTGGGGCTTTCAACAACCTGTAATTCTAACTTTTCAATCTTTCCCTGTTTTATATCTAAGACCAAATTTCCATGGCCTTCCACTCTGGTAATATGATGTATATTTATATTCACATCTTTTTTATTCGTACTGTTCAAGGCTGGCCCCTCCGATTAGAAGACTTATTCTTTTCTTAATCTCATCCTGAGATAATCCATGCTTTGCTAAAGTGGCTTTATGGACTTCAATATTTGCACCCGGTAATGGTCCTCTACATCCCCAACAATAATTTCCAAATTTTGGACAAACGGCCAGGCAACCACCGCGGGTAAGCGGTCCCATACATTGCATACCTTTTTCAAAAACACAGATACTGCCATTTTGTTTACACTCATAGCAGACAGGATAATCTTTTTCTTTTGGAATCTGGTTATTTAAAAGACATTGTAGATAGTATATAAATTCTTTCTTATCTATAGGACAACCTTTGATATAATAATCCACCCGAACAAAGTGATCGATTGGTTCAGCCATTCTCGTAGGATACCAATCGGCTTTATCTCCGTATACATAGTTTGAGGCTTCATCCAGATCATGATTATTTTTAATTGTATTTACTCCTCCGGGCCAGGCACAGGAACCAAGGGCAATCAGTATTTTTGCATTATCACGAATCTCCTTTAGGTGTTCAATGTCTTCCTCTGTTTCTACTGAACCTTCTACAAAGGCAATATCATATTCATCTTCACGGATATCCATGGCTTCTCGAAAATTCACAAATTCAACTAAATTCAGTATATCCAGAAGTTCATCTTCTAAATTTAAAATCATTAATTCACAACCTTCACAGCAGGAAAGGCTAAAGACTCCTATCTTGGGCTTCATTAGATTGCCTCCTCTTTAGATTTAATTTCAGAATATCGAAATACCGGTCCGTCAAGGCATACATATTGATCCTCGAACTGGCAATGTCCGCACATTCCTATACCGCATTCCATTCTTCTTTCTAAAGACATATAGATATTTTCATCCGGGAATCCTAATTCTAAAAGATATTTTAGAACATGCTTATACATGATGGGAGGTCCACAAAAGGCAACTATCGTTTGGTTCGTTTCAAATTTTCTTCCTTTTAACAGGTTCGTAACCGGACCAACCATGCCCCGCCAGTTTGAGTTTGCTATATCAACTGTAAGTTCAAAATCTATATCTTTTCGTAGAGACAGAGCATCTAATTCCTCTTTATATAAAAATGATTCCGGATTTTTCGTTCCATAAAAAATGGTAACTTTTCGGTAATCATTTTTTTTATCTAAGGCATAATTAATGAAAGAACGTAGTGGTGCATAACCTAATCCACCGGCGATAAATAATAAATTTTTATTCTTAAAAAGCTCCGGCTGAAAACCATTTCCGAAGGGTCCCCTTATCCAAACATTATTTCCTTTTTTTAGCTTATGTATGGCCTGTGTTACCGTTCCAGTTGTGCGAATACATAGTTCTATATGATTATCCTTTCTTGTCGGAGAAGAACTAATTGATATGGGAACTTCTCCAACTCCGAATATGGAAACTTCCACAAATTGTCCGGGCTTATGCTTAAATCCTTCATAAACTTCAATTTCAAAAACTTTTTCTAAAGGAGTTAAGACTTTGATGCTTTTAATTTTAGCACAGTAAGGTTCTGTAGAATGAACTTTTGTTCTTTCTATGGTTTTTGTTCTTTTACTTACACTATTGAATACATCTAAGATACTAATTCCGGTAAGGCAGGCACTGATACAACGACCGCATCCTACACAACCAAGCGTGCCGAATTTGTCCAAAGTATACATACCTTTTTTCATGAATCTATGTCTGAGTCTATCTTCTGTATTATCTCTGGCATTGTGACCCGAGGTTTCTAAGGTGAAGTTTTTTCTTAAACAGGCATCCCACATACGTTCTCTATGGGCCGTATTTGCATCTACTGAGATGTTTTCTACTACAGCATAGCAATGACAGGTAGGACAAACAATATTGCAAGAACCGCATGAATAACATTTTTCTGCCAGTTCCTTCCATAAGGGATTGTTATAATTATCTTTCAATGCAATACGGACTTCATTGGAAGTTTTATTTAATCTTTCCGGAAAATTATTTTCTTTATATTGATTGGCTGTTAACCATTTGGCAATCGCTTCATTTGTTACGTTCTCAAATATCGGATTTTCTAAAATTTCATCTCCCCTGGATGAACCGGAACGAACTATAAAAAATTGTTCTTCTACCGGTACTAACATGAGATCGTAGCCTTTGTTTGCTTTCCAGGTATTCATTCCCCTGCAAAAAGAATTTTCATTACAGACCTCCATACATTCCAGGGCGATAATGGTTAATTCTTCTCTTCGTTTGTTGTAATTTATATCTTTGTATTGATAGGAATAGATTGTATCTGTAGTAGTTAAGGCATGTAGATCGCAGGTGTGCATTCCAAAAATCACAGTTTTTTCTGATTCACAAACCGTACTCAGCCGGGTTTTTTCTCTATTTTTTTTGTATTCAAAGATAACTTCTCTCGGAGGGGATACAAAGCTTTTTGCAGGTAAATTTGTTGGTTCGTATTTTAAAGTTATTCCCTGTATTCCAATTTCATCAAAAGGTTTAAATATGCTTTTCGAGAATTCCATTGCAGGAATAAAAACCTTTCCATAGTCTTTTAATAAATGTAATAAAGGCTCTAAGTTTTCAATATTTAGGTATTTGATCTCCATGTAAGGACCTCTTCCTTAGAAATACAAACTTAGTTTTGTGAATTATTTAGGTCAAGATAATTGAGAAATTTGTAATTTTTTATTCTTTTTTTTAGATTGATCCGGCTTCCCGGAGCTTTTCAGTCAAACAAAAGCTTTCTAAAGAATGGAAGTTTTCTCTAAAAATAGACCTCTTCTCCAAAATCTCATCCATGATCCCTGTAATCTCTTTAATTATATACTCATACAGAATAAATGTAATATCTAAAGATAGATATTGAAAATAAGCATGAGTAGGTATATATAATACAGGAGAATTTTAAAATTCGAGAGGATAGAGCTTGAAAAAATACTAGGTAAAATATATAGTATTTTATGAAAAAGATAAGATACATGGTTAATTGAGATGAATGTGGTTATTGTGGACGATCATCCTTCCAGTAATGCCGGACTTAGAATCTATTTAGAAAGGGAAGGCTTCACTGTATGGGATTTTTCAAGCCCTCAGGAACTGTTATCAGAGAAGGATTTAAACATTTATGAGCTTTTTATTATAGATATAGTTCTGTCCGATATAAATGGTCTTGAACTGACGAAAATGTTGAAAATGAAAGGACTTAAGGGGAAGATTGTTATATATACTGCATTTTCCAAATTGAACTATAAGATGGAAGCTTTTGAATGTGGTGTGGATGGCTTTTTGTCTAAATCCTTAAGCATGGAACTGTTTCTTCAGGAAATATTGAAGATTCTTTCAGGAAAAACAAAATTCAAAAAAGAATTCCTGAATGAAAATAGGGTTCCATCCGTACCCAAACTGAGTAACGCGCAAAAAAGTATCATTAACTGCATTCATCGTGGTTTGTCCAGAAATCAGATCGCTGAAGAATTAAAAATATCAGTAAAGACCTATGATTATCATATTATCAATTTAAAAAAAGTCTTTGGAGTTCAAACTACTTCTGAATTAAGGGAAAAAATTTATTCTTCGTATTTATAGACTTGCATAACTTTTTTTTTAATCCAGTCTATATTTTCAAACCTGGGTAAAAATGCTCGGATACGCTTCAGGGTCGGGTCATTATTTGCTTGAATTTCTATCAGGTTTTCTCTTGAGAAGTCTGCACTTAGTAGAAATATTATAATATTTTCATAATCAGGGTTTTCCTGCAAATAGTTTATTACTTCAATACCACCCATTCGAGGCATGTTTTTATCTGTTATCAGTATATCAGGAATGATGTTGCATAAAATCTCTAAGACCTCTTCTCCATCGGAGGCTTCTAATACCAGCCAATTTTCCCTTCGGAAAGCATCAGCTAAATTTCTTCTATATTCATTACTATCATCTGCGATGAGCATGGTTTTTTCATTATCGGGTATTTCTATACAGAAAGATGCTCCTCCCTTCGGACGGTTTGAAGCACTAATTTGCCCCTGAAGTAATTTTATAGAATCGTAAGCATAAATTAAACCAAGACCGTGACCCAATTCTCCTTCTGTTCCTTTTTTTGAGGTCTTGACTGACTTATCAAAAAGATAGGGTAGGATTTTTTCCGGAATTCCTGTTCCATTATCTTCAATAATTATTAGTATTTTATAATTATCTCTATAGGTTGTAAACTTAATTTTTCCACCCTTTGGGCTAAACTTTATCGCATTATTCAATATATTTCTTAGAATCTGGTTATACAATTCTATATCAACCGTGATCACTTCATCAGGAATTTGATTATCACATACAAGTCTTATATCTTTCTGCTTGAGTAAGGGTAAGAATTCATTTTTTAACTGTGAAAAAATTTCATCAATTGTAATCAATGAGTAATTTAGTTTGAGCTGACCTCCTTTAATTTTATTTAAGTCCAATAATTTCTCTACCATTGCTAATGAATAAGATAAGCTATTATAACTCAGGTTCAGATAATTCTTAATTTGCTTATTTGAAAAATCATTTGGTCTTTTTTTTAAGGCCTCTAATAAATTTAATACCCCGGAAATAGGTGAACGCAGGTCATGAGAAACTATAGATAAAAATTTATCCTTTAACTCATTTGCAGAATCGGCTTCCTGTTTGGCCTTCTGTAAATCTTCAGTCCTTTGTTTTACCTTTTCTTCCAGGCTCTCCAGTAACTCATTAACCTGTAGGAGAGCTGTTTGTTTGGATTTTTTTTCCTGGTTAATCCTATCTGCAAGACCGAAAGAAAACAATAGCATTTCCAGAGCAGAACCCATAAGAACACTATACTCAGTTATAAAGGAACTGGTAAAAAAACCGAGAGCTTTTAACATCCTGATACTGGCTCCGCTCATAAAAATAATCCAGGCAATTAAAAAATATTTAGATGCCGGGATCTTTTTCTTTATAGCCTGTATTCCAATAAGTAGAGCAAAGAAATAACCGGGCAATAAAGAAGCATACAGAAGAATCATAGTGGGATATTTTTTAAAGATAGAGATAAATCCCAGTAGGAAAACAAGTATTAAAAAATATAAGATTATCTTATTATACTCCGGAAAGTGAAGATTTATATTAATATAACTCCGAATAAATAAACCGGCAAATATTATGCTGCTTGTAACAAATATATTGGTGGCCCTATCTCCCCATAAGGGGAAATTCGGCCATAAGAATTCATTGGCCAGTCCGTTCATAGACATACTCAGGATAAAAATGGAACAAAGAAAAAAAACATAATACAGGTAAGAAGATTCTCGGATAGAAATATATAGAAATAAATTGTATAACAATAAACTAATTAATATACCAAAGTAAATAGCAAAACTGGTATATTCTATTTTCGTGTTTATTAAAAAAGATTTAAGGGAATATATATATACAGGTAGATCCATCACACCGGTTGTCTTGATTCGAAAAAAAACAGTACGGGTTTCGGAGGGCTTGAGTTTGCATTTAAAAACAAAATGATGATTGTACACATCCCTCTTAAAGAAAATTCGCTGTTCCCCTGTGAAAACAGTTTTGACAAGTGAATCCCCATCAAAAAAGTAGGCATCTATAAAATCCAAAAAGGGATTCGCTATTTTGATGTAATAAATCCCCGGTTTATCCTGCTTGTTAAACAGGTTTATCCTTAACCAGTAAATAGATTTTGTAACACCGAAATTGGCAGACTTTTTTGTATTTACCTCCCAGGGTATTTTATCTTCTTGTCGAATTTCTTCTATTCCTTGACTTGCATTCTTGTCTTCCAGAATATCTATATATCTATCAAGTGCAATATGTTCGGTTTTATTGTCCAGCTCCAGAAGAGGTGCTGTATGAATAGGTTTATACCCTATGAATAGACTTAGGAATAGAAAAATAACTTTCATTTTTTCTGCTGTTGCCCCACTTTTTTCTGATTCTTAATTTATTCATCTTTCCATAAAGGTTCGTTTAAAAAGGTGTTTTCTAAAATTTTAAACTTTTCTTTAAATATAGACCTATTATCTAAAATATCATTCATGATCTCTGTAATTTCTTGTATATCTCTATTTCTTTTCTTGGCACCAAGAAGTAACACCCTCCATTTTTCTTCTAAAGCTCGATAGCAGAGCTCTTTTATACTGTTGTTATTAGTGAAGTTAGTATATAAGAATTTTACAATAGAGTAAACTCTAAATCTATCCATAGCTTTATACTTTGTAGATAGCTGTTCATGACCGCCCAGGCGATTTAGCAGGAGTTCGGATATAAGTCCTATTTTTTTTTTGCTGCTAATTCTTAACCAGAGCTCATAATCTTCGCAGGATACAAGCTTTTCATCAAAGACACCATATTTCTCAAACAGGCTTCGGTGGAGGAGAACAGAGGAGGGGGTAATGCAGCAGAGTTCCAGACTTTTTGCAAAAAGAAAACCCTCTTCCTTCTTATGCTTTTTTCCGGGACTGACACGCTTTCCATTACGAATCCATATTTCTTCTGTTTGTGAGATCTGGCAATCCGTATGCAGGGAGTGATAAGCCAATTGTTTCTCTAACTTTTCCGGATGCCAGGTATCATCTGAATCTAAAAATGCAATCCATTCTCCTTTGGACTTATAAATACCCGTGTTTCTTGCCCTGCTTACTCCACTATGTTCTTGCTCTATGCATATAACCCGCTTATCTTTTTCCTGATAGCTTTGCATGAGTTTAAAACTATTATCTACTGAGCCATCATCTACGAGAATCAGTTCAAAGTCTTGAAAGCTCTGCTCTAAGACAGAATCAATGCAGCTTATTAAATACTCTTCCCGGTTATAAGAAGGAATAATAATCGAAACTACAGGCATTATATAAATGTTTTCGTATTCAGAAGCATGGAATCCTATATTTCTTATTCATCCTGTTTTCCAAAATGAATTTTGTTTCTTTCGATGATGGCGTTACAACCATAGTTTAAAACTTTAGGTTCCGGTGTACATTTAAGAAAAGCTTTGGAGTCGGCAAAAGCTTTTTCCAAAAGTTTGATGGAATGTCGTATAGCATACTCGGCAGCTAATTCATGGTATGTAATTCCTGAGTTTGGAACAAATTGTCTTCCTCTCCAATTATAATTAGAATCTTTATTTATACAATCATGGGTAGCGGCTGTAATTTTATGTTTTATTTCATCTCCCTCTTTTGAATAGCAGGTAGTATAGTTTTCGGGATCGGTAAGAGCAATCGCTGCATCCGGAAAAGCTCCCGACTGAAGATTTTCCGGTGGAGGAAAGTTTTGGAACAACATAGTAGGAGCCAGGTAATAAGACTGTTCAAAAATCTCTACCCAATTGGAATGAGAATAAAAATCCTGAACGATATGTAGAGCTATCCCCAAATTCTTCTGAAAGAGAACCGGCGAAATAGTTCCTCTCGATGTATCAAAGAGTTGTTTCAGTCGTAAAGTACAGGCATTAATATCATTATCACAATGATAAGAAGGATCATGTGAAAAATAAATATCATTCATTTCTGAGCCATGAATCAGTACTGATGCACAGGCAAAGTTGATATTCACCCCTTTTTTCTTGGAAAAACGACGAATCGCTTCGAGGGTAATGATGTTATGTTGAAAGGGTCCTCTCATTCCAAAACCAGAAAGTCCTACACAAATCTCCGCATTGAAGAGAATTGTGAAGAATGCAATGTATTTTAAAGCTTTAACTTTCACTTTAAACTTCCTCTAAATCAATTTCTTTTATTATAATATTCAAGGATTCCTTTATATAAGGAATAGGCAATTTGTTTAACACGCTTAGAGGTTTTAACACCTGCATATTTTAAATTATTCTTATGTAACGCATTGGCTTCTTTATAATTGTTTTGAAGAAGAACTTCCGTATAGCATAGGGGGCTATGTATGAGCCTTGTAAGTTTTAAATTTCTTGCATATACTCCCGGTTTTCCGGCATAGATTCCGCTGTTTACTACATAGGGAACTTTTGTTTTTCTATCTATAGGAGGTATTTTTAAGTCTTTGATAAAATGTTTCTCGATAATCGCAGAAAATTCAATAGATTTTTCTATGTGTCTTCCGAGTGCCAGACGCAAAAATTCCAGTCTATCTCTTTCGTCTTCCAGTTCTTCTTTTTGAAAGGCACCGGGTATAAATACTAAACTATAATTATCCTTTGTGAGATAGGTCATGTGAGGACTGGTTCGCTTAAAAGGATAATTGGGTCTTCCTCCTACATTATAATGAATAATTAAAGTTATATGGGGCTGGAAGTTATTGATAAGCTCGGCTCGCTTTCTGAGTTCAGCCTCTTTGAGAAAAAAGTCAAGGGTAAGTGCCTTATCGTTTCCGGAAAGAATTTTATCTGCTTCTTCTTTTTTTAGTCTGCCTAATTTTACTTCATGATCTACGGTAGGTTTTAAATCGTCTTTTAACCATTCTTCATAAGTTTTGTTAAAGACGGTAGATTTGGGATCTTTACGACTTATAAAAACCTGTGCTCCCTGTTTTTCCAAGTAATACTGTACAATTCTTGCAGTCTGATAGGTAAGGTCAGCTTCATAAAACTTCATTTCTTTCTTTTTATCATGGGTCCAGATAAAACGACTTTCTTTTCTGGCCATTTCCCAGGAGTACGCAGTATGACCCGGGTCTATAGCTACCCGCAAACCTTTCAAAGGCATTTTGCCGGCTTGTATATGAAAGGAATGCTTTTTATTTAACTTGATTCTCTGCTGAATATATTTAGAGAAATCTTCTTTCCCTTTATTTTTATAAATAGATAAAATTTCTTCATCCGTAAAATTATGAAAGAGACTTAAAAAAGTTTTGGTTTCTTTCTTATGCAGGATAAATTCAGGTTTTGTTTTTTTATTAGGTGTGCTATATACATAAAGTGTTTTATTCTTTATCCGGTAGTATTTTTTTAAACCGGGATCCTTTAATAGGATCTTCAGATTGGACTTAAAACGGCTCTGTTTGGGCGTACTATTCTTTGCATATAGAAAAGTTACACTTAGAAAAAAAACTAACAAACCTGAGACAAAATGCTGAAACATAGGACAAGGTTTTTATACCGCCTATTTCTTGCATCAAAAAAAGAGTAGTGTTAGTATTCGCTAAAAAAAATCAAGGGAATATCTATTGAATCGCAGGCGAGTCACCATTGACTCGCTGGCTTACATTTTACTACTTTTCTTTAAGGCAGCTTCTGATAAAAGTTCTAATAGGTTTCCATTTCCATTGACCTGTATCTTTCCTACCTTTTCCGAAAATTTTTCTAAATATTCTAACTCTTTTAGTTTGTAAAGAGTTGGATTATCATCCATTAACCTGGCTGTATTTAGAAGACTTCGGGTTGAAGCTGTTTCTTCTCTTCGAGTAATGATATTGGCCTGGGCTTTTTTTTCTGCAATTAGAACCAGGTTTAAGATATCCCGAATTTCTCCAGGTAAAATCACATCTTTAATTCCTGCTTTTATAAACTCGATTCCAAGTAGTTGCTCTTCCTTCTTTAACTCTGTTAGCACAGCATTAGCCACATCCTGTCTCTTTTCTAAAAGCTCATCCAGTGGAACGGAACTTATATGATCTCTTAATACCAATTGCATCAGGGTATAGATTTGTTCTACATAAGATTTGATCTCCAGAATAGCCCGCTCCGGATTGATAATCTTATACTGGCAGATAAAATTTAATCGTAAAGTGATCCTATCTTTGGATAAGAGTTCCTGTCCCGAAACCTCCAATTGTTGTTGCCGCATATCTACTTTTTCCAGGCGGACTTTGACCGGCCCTTTCCAGAAATCGTATCTTCCTGCATCCAGAATTTTTTGGAATTTTCCGTTATAAAAAAGTAAACCTTTTTCATAACTTTCTACTTCGAAGCTATTATATGCCGGAAGGATAGAATCCTTTTGTAAAACCGAACGAGAAACTTCAGCCGGAATCATGGCTTCTTCTAAATTGAAGATTTGAAACTCGTGCTTTTGAATAACTTTCCAAAAACTGTAAATACCTGGATATAAGTAATTTTGAATATGTCCATCTACAAAATGCAAAGCTATGTTTTTATCCGGGATTTCTATAATCTCCAATTCTTCTAAGAGAGCTTTATCGGTTTGAAAAAATTTTATATTTTTATGAGGACTAAAAGCCTCATTTACATCAAATATACGTACTTCATAACCCAGTAAAGAAGGTAAAAAATATCCTCCGGGTTTTAAGTATCTTTCATAATTCCCGTTTCTGAAAACGAGTCCTCTTTCATCTTTTAATATCCTGAAAAACATAAATACCTCTAAATCTAAATGGGGAAATACGCTCCTGTTTCACAGTTCAACTGCGGAAGAAACATTCAGTTTGGAAGTTACTTCCCCTCGCGAGAGAAAATAGCTTAAAAACGGTATCCTGTTCCTTGCTGGGCAGTATTCCCGCTGTGAAAAGCTTTACCTTCGTAAAACCTTTCACCGAAAGAGGAACGTAGTTCCCCGAGTGTAAAGTGAACGGTTACAGATTACGAGTCTGTTGCCTTAACCACTTGGCTAATCGTTTCCCATAACGATGAGGGATTCGAACCCTCGGAACCTATCAGATGCTCTACCTCTGAGCTAGAAGCCCATGTGGACCACGAAGGAGTTGAACCTTCGACCCTCTGAGTGGTGGAGTTTAGCTTACCAATGGCCAGTATACGCCCCGGAAAACTCCTGCGCACTGCCGGATCATACAGAAATCCTGACTTGCAACCAGAAGCAAACAAGAACCCCGGATCGAGACTAAGAAAAGGGGAAAGGTCTTGCAAGCAAAAAAGAGAAGAAACTGGGGTCATTTGAAAGAATTAATGGTTGATGAATCAGGCTGGAATTTAGAAATAAAAACAGATATGTATTTAGAAGATAAAGAAAATGTTAGCCTTTTTCGATTCTTTTCCTCGTTTATAATTCTTGCACTTGTACTATTTGCTTTTTATAAAATTAAAGGACAGTTGGAAAACCCTTCTCCTAAAAGTAGGCTGGTACAGCTAAGACAGATTGATACAAAAGCAAAAATAGTAAATTACAAGATGCCCCTGTTTGAAACGGTTGTAACAGGTTGGAAAAATCTTTCTCGCCTCGATTTTGTAACGGCATACCAGGCCCTGATTGCTATCCTGTATAGCTTGCTTTTACACCTCATCTTTCTCGGGTTTGAAAGAGAAAAGTGGAAATTAAATCACCATTTACTGCTTTATATCTGTGCTTTTCTACCTTTTAATGTTTATGTGCCCTATGAATACGCAGCAGAAATCTTTTGTAGTGTCTGGATTTATATTCTAATCCTATTCTGCCACATGGAAACCCTGTTCGATTTAATCCTGCTTCTGGTTCTAACTCTATTAGGTTTACTTTCCAGCTTCCTTATGTTCCTGATTGCTTTTACCTTTTTTGTGATTATCCTGAGTTTTACCAAAATGAAGCAGGATAAAGCGAAAACAGCCGTGTTTTATAAGAAGAAAAGCATTGCTGGGAAATTCCTATTAGCTTACCTTTTTATCTTTTTTGTAGGTCTCATACTCGGCGGAGTTTATGATGTTTTTGGAGAAAATAGCTTTCATTTCTTTTTTTCCAATGCGGGAGCCATCCTTTACCAGTTTGTTCCGATTGTCTTAATTCTCTTTGTTTCGGTTTTTCTCATGAAATCGGAAAAAGAACTGAGTAGTGTACCGGCCATCATCGTTTTTTTGATTCTACTTCTGGTGTCTCTGTTTTTCGCCTCAAGGAAAGATAGTCCTTTAAAATCAACTGCCGAAAAACCCTCCGTACAGCTACAGGTCTCTCCTAAAAATGAAAAATCTTAATTCGAATCGATTCTCAACATCCTCTGCCAATGGTCTACCCTTTGAGGATCAGTTTTGGACTGAAATATACGGAGATGGTTTCAATGTGGATGGAACATTTAATGCGAAAGAACATGCTTCTTATGTATATTCTCTATTTCGCTTGATGAATATCAGTGTGTCCTCTCTTATCGATTTTGGATTTGGAAAGGGGTACCTGTTAAAAGAAATGGTTCAAAAGCTAAAACCCCAAAAAGTGATTGGAATCGAACCTTCCCAACTCATGGTTTCATCTCTTATAGCAGATGATTGGGTCGACAAATGGAATATTGCCATACAGCAAAATACTATCGAAAGTTTTAACGCAAAACCTTTTGAAAAAGAACCCTTCGAGTTGGGAATTTGTAATTCAGTTTTGCAGTATATACGGGAAGATATTCCTTCTGTATTTGAAAAGCTTTCCGGGGTAGTACGATATCTATATTTTACAGT
Organism: Leptospiraceae bacterium; assembly: GCA_024233835.1. Lineage (NCBI taxonomy): Bacteria > Pseudomonadati > Spirochaetota > Leptospiria > Leptospirales > Leptospiraceae > Leptospiraceae bacterium. The sequence goes on along the minus strand of JACKPC010000005.1, from coordinate 350,121 downwards.
ACCTACCGATAAAGATTATAAGCGGATGAAAAAAGAATTAGATTTTGAAGACCCCTATGCTTATGCCAGAAGCCGTGCTTTTTATAAAAAAGCCTATAGCCCGTATTTTACAGTTGTTTCTTATAATCTTCTGGAAAGTAAATCTGTGAAAAAAATCCATTATTCGTTTATGGAAGAAATCTTTAGATTTTAGAAAACTCTAATGTATTGAAAGTGGTTTTTAGAAATTCAACTTATTTATTAAAGGACTGAATCGCCTCGTATTCAGTGGAATGGATTTCCACGTACATATTTAGAGTGGTCCAGCGGAACAGGTTTTTAATCCCATCTCCGACACAGGCCAGTTTTAAAACTTCATTGTTCTTTTTTAGAATGGACATCTGCTTCACAAAAATACTTAAACCAGAAGAGTCCATAAATTTTACATTTTTCAGGTTATATATCTGTTTATATTTTCCCTCATTGTTTAATTTATCAACAGCTTGCCGTAAGGCGGAGACATTGTAGAGGTCAATATCTTCATAGATAGTGACAATAACAATATTACCTTTTTCTTGTATTTCTATTTTTAATTCGGCTGACATAATCTTTTCTTCTGTTTTTTAAGTTTTATAAATATAATCTTTATGATAAAAAATGCAAGATTATTTTTCAATTATATTCAAAGAAGAAAAGGTAACATTAGCTCGGATCGTGATTGCATACGTATTATGGCTATAAGCAGAAGAGTAGTAGATACTACGTTTTAGAGGGGTAGCCGCCTTCCCGTCCGGATAACTGACTATTGCAAAGGCCGGGTTTATGATAATCCGAATGGCCATATTCTTTCGAATGATAATTTCGCTTTTAGAAAAAGCACTATTTACTTCGAGGTAAATATTTCCCCTGTCTATTTTATAAGAATTAAAATCGAGTGTTCCCCTGGCAAAAATAATATTATAATCCGTATTTAATTTATTACTAAATTCAAAATTTGGATTAGGAAATTGGCTTAAGTCTATTGTTTTTATTGCTTCCGGATTATTATGCATGACTATCGTATTTTCCTGAAAAATAATAGTTTTGAGATCCGGTTCATTTTTCTTGGAAGGAATAAAACGTAGTTCGGTCGCCATAAGGGCAATTCCAAAGTAAATTAAAATAAAAGCTAAGAGAGCTTTTACTGAAGGCAGTTTAATCTTAAAAAAGGTCTGAAATAAAAGGGTTATTCCAAGAGTCAGGACTACCAGGCCTAAAAATGTACTCGTAAATAAAAACATAGTTCTTCTTACAGGTTTGTTGATGCAAGTTTTATTGTCTAAATTTTTTTTATTTGCTTTTAAAATCAAAATTTTTTAAGCTGGGTCATTATAGGTACGCTATTTTTGTACATTTCAAATAAGTATTTACTACTATAAAAAGAGAGACAGTAATGAGTGGCAGTTTAGATAAATCTCTATTTTCCGAATTTCCTCCCATTTCTACAGAAGAATGGGAGAATATCATTATAAAGGATTTAAAGGGTGCTGACTACGAAAAAAGGCTGGTTTGGAAAACAGACAATGATTTTTCACTTCAACCTTATTATCGCAGGGAGGATCTGAAAAACCTTTCTTATCTTGAATCTTTACCCGGAGAGGTTCCTTTTGTACGGGGCAAAAACCGTTTAAAGAATGACTGGGATACCTGTCAGGATATTTCGCATTCTTCAGCGGAAGATGCAAACCGTTTTGCCCTGGGAGCCCTGAAAGGAGAAGTGGAAGCTTTATGCTTTATCACGGATGTGTCTTCCGATACGGTTTCAGGTATTTCCCTGCAATCTCAAAAAGACATGGAAACCCTTTTAAAAGGTATCTTTATTGAAAATGTTTCCCTACATTTTGAGGCGGGAAAGGCATCTGTAGCTATCTTTGCTATGTATGTAAACGAGGCAAAAAAACGTGGCCTTGAACTTTCCCGACTGAGGGGTTCTTCGGGCTATGACCCTCTTCAGGGTTTAAGCAGGGAAGGAACGGCAGGCATTGGTTTAAATGAAATCTGGAATCGCACTTCTTCCGAGCTTTCCGGGATGATAGAGGCCCTTCCTTCTTTTCATAACCTGGTAGTTCATGCCTCAGACTACCATAATGCGGGAGCCGGTACGGCTGCGGAACTGGGTATAAGTCTGGCTCATGGAGCCGAGTATCTGGCAGGCCTGCAATCCTCAGGAATGGATGTAGGGGCTGTAGCTAAAACTTTACAGTTTAGCTTCTCGGTAAGTGCCAGCTACTTTGTAGAAATTGCAAAATTTAGAGCTTTCCGTTTGCTCTGGGCAAATATTCTAAGTGCCTATGGTATCAAGGGTGCTCTGCCGGTTTTCATCCAGGCCAGGACTTCTGAGTGGAATAAAACTTTATACGATCCCCATGTAAACATTCTCAGGGGAACTACAGAAGCCATGTCTGCGGCCATTGCCGGTTGTGATTCGATAAGTGTAAGTCATTTTGATTCTGTATATTCCCATGGAGATGAATTTTCTTTGCGAATTGCTCGTAATACCCAGCATCTTCTGAAACATGAATCTTACCTGAACCGTGTAAAAGATCCTTCTGCCGGTTCTTATTATATCGAAAACCTGACGGATAAATTAGCAGAATCTGCCTGGAAAGTTTTTCAGGATATTGAAACAAAAGGGGGTTTTATAGCTGCTCTGAAGGAAGGCTATATTCAATCTCTACTCCAATCCTTTAAGGCAGAAAGAGCTAAAAATGTGGCATCCAGAAAAGAGATTCTCTTAGGAACCAACCAGTATCCTATTTTGAAAGAAGAATCCCTTTCCAGATTGGAAAAAATATCTAAACCGCTATCTCTAAAGACCTCCGGGAAAGCTGTATCTACTGAAAGCATACAGAAACTTTCAGAAGCCCTTGAGTCCGGAGCTTTACTGGGAGATATTTTACAATCGAGTTTTAAAAAGACGGAAGAAGGAATACAGCCAGTTACTGTGTTCAGGGCTTCGGAAGCTTTTGAAGCAATTCGTCTGGCAACGGAGAAATACGGAAAACAAAAAGGAGCTTCACCTTCTGTGTTTTTGGCCGGTTTTGGAAACCTGGCTATGAGAATAGCAAGGGCAACTTTCAGTTCCAACTTTTTTGCCTGTGCGGGTTATAGAATACTCGATAATCCGGCTTTTAACCAGGCTTCAGATATTGCAGAAGCCTATCTGAAATCCGGTGCTGAGATTCTTGTTCTCTGTAGTTCGGATGAGGAATACGGGGAAATGGGAGTTTCCGTAGCTAAACTGGTGAAAGAAAAGAAACCCTCAGCACAGCTTATCATAGCCGGAAATCCTGCTGCTTTAATTGATAGTTTGAAAGGAGCCGGTGTGGATGATTTTATACACGTTCGAACCGATGTTCTTGGATTTTTAACACAGATGCAGAACAAACTTGGAATAAAGGTAGGAGAATAAGATGAGACCTGATTTCAGTAAAATACCCTATAAACCGGAAACAAAAGAAACGTCTTATGCAGACTGGGAAAAAAAGGCTTTGAAGGAAGCCGGTGCATCTTCTCTCGAAGATACTATCTGGCATACCCCGGAAAAAATCCCTGTAAAACCTGTTTATACAAAAAACGATATACAGAGTCTCAGTCATCTTGATTATGCCTCCGGGATTCCTCCTTTTCTCCGCGGACCTTATTCGGCCATGTATGTTATGCGACCCTGGACCATTCGTCAGTATGCCGGTTTTTCTACTGCGGAAGAATCCAATGCTTTTTACCGCAGGAACCTGGCAGCAGGACAGATGGGGCTTTCGGTCGCTTTCGATCTGGCTACTCACAGGGGCTATGATTCTGACCATGACCGAGTGATTGGAGATGTGGGAAAGGCCGGGGTGGCAATAGATTCTATACTCGATATGAAAATTCTCTTCGACCAGATTCCTCTCGATAAGATGTCGGTTTCTATGACTATGAATGGAGCGGTACTGCCTGTCATGGCTTTTTATATTCTGGCCGGGGAAGAACAGGGGGTTTCTCCGGATAAGCTTTCCGGAACCATTCAGAATGATATTTTAAAAGAGTTTGCGGTTCGAAATACTTATATTTATCCCCCGATTCCTTCCATGAAGATTATTGCCGATATCTTTGAATATACTTCAAAGTATATGCCCAAATTTAACTCGATCAGTATTTCGGGTTATCACATGCAGGAAGCCGGTGCAACTGCTGATTTGGAACTGGCGTATACTCTTGCAGATGGTCTGGAGTACCTTCGAACCGGAATTCAGGCGGGTCTGGATATTGACAGTTTTGCTCCGAGGCTTTCCTTCTTCTGGGCTATAGGCATGAACCATTTCATGGAAATTGCCAAGATGAGAGCCGGAAGACTTCTGTGGTCAAAAATTGTAAAACAATTCAACCCGAAAAACCCGAAATCACTGGCTCTGCGTACTCATTGCCAGACTTCTGGCTGGAGCTTGACCGAACAGGATCCATTTAATAATGTGGGTAGAACCTGTGTGGAAGCACTCGGTGCAGCCCTTGGACATACCCAATCCCTACACACCAATGCCCTCGATGAGGCGATTGCTTTACCGACTGATTTCTCTGCAAGAATTGCCAGAAATACCCAGATTTACCTTCAGGAAGAAACCAATATTTGCCGGGTGATTGACCCCTGGGGAGGTTCTTATTATATCGAGAAACTGACCCATGATCTGGCCCATAGAGCCTGGGACTTGATTGAAGAAATTGAGAAACTCGGTGGAATGGCCAAGGCTATAGAAACGGGTATTCCCAAAATGCGTATAGAAGAAGCGGCTGCGCGTAAGCAGGCTCGTATTGACTCCGGTAAAGATGTGATTGTGGGTGTAAATCGCTTCAAACTCGAAAAAGAAGAGCCTATTGAAATCCTGGATATTGATAATACTGCTGTTCGTCTGGCCCAGATAGAGCGCTTAAAACAACTCCGTGCCAATCGAAATGAAAACGATGTCAGGGCAGCTCTTGAAGCCTTAACAAAATGTGCAGATACGGGAAAGGGGAATTTACTGGAGCTTGCTGTAGATGCAGCCAGGAAAAGAGCTTCCCTGGGCGAAATCTCAGATTCTCTGGAAAAAGTATATGGTCGTTACCAGGCAACTATTCGCTCTATTTCGGGTGTATATTCTTCGGAAATCTCCGAAAACCCTGATTTCTTGAAAGCCAAGGAATTGGCCGATAAATTTGCCAAAGTTGAGGGAAGAAGACCGAGGATCATGGTGGCCAAGATGGGACAGGATGGACATGATCGGGGAGCCAAGGTGATCTCCACGAGTTTTGCCGATTTAGGCTTTGATGTCGATATAGGCCCTCTATTCCAGACTCCACAGGAAGCAGCCAAGCAGGCTGTTGAAAACGATGTGCATATCCTCGGAGTATCCAGTCTGGCTGCGGGTCATAAAACCCTTGTTCCAAAAGTAATTGAAGAGTTAAAAAAACTGGGAAGAGAAGACATTCTCGTGATCGCCGGTGGAGTAATTCCCCATCAGGACTACGAGGCTCTTTATAATGCAGGAGTGGCAGGAGTTTTTGGTCCGGGAACGGTAATTTCTACGGCCGCTATTCGGATTTTGGAAATTCTTTTAAAAGCTTAAAGTTCTATAGTAGGCGAACCATCGGGTGCGCCTACTTCCTATTCAGGTAAAGATTTTCTTTAGACCTTCCCAGGTGACAAGAAAGGTTCCGATAGTACTTCCGATTTGAGGGAATAGAAGAACCAGAAAAATCCGAATTACACGATTTTGCCAGAAGCCGGTGAAATGCGTGGTGTCATCCGCAATCTTCTCAAAATCTTCTACCAGCGGTTTTCTCAGAAAAGACTCGACGAGAGCCGACATCCAACCCGGTTTGAAAATCGGAATAAAGGTTCCGAGAGGGGCCATCACAAAAGCAGTAAGAATAGATAGCGGATGAGCAAAAGCTAAAATGGCACCTATTGCAGCCAGGCCACCTTTTACCAGGATAAGGTAGTAAATATAATCCATTCCTTCTTTTTTTCCACCGGAGTAGAAGGCATAAGAAATCAGACCGACCAGAAGAAAAGGGATAATTAAAACAGAAGATTTTTGTAACAGGCTTTTTTTTGGAATTTCATCGAGAGCTTCGATTTTGTTTTCATTTTCTATATGTTTCATAATCCCTTCGAGATGTCCGGCTCCAACTACGGCAAAAAGTTTCTTGGATCCGAAGCTGGCCCTGCGAATATTCTCTGCCAGATAGATATCACGTTCATCGATAATTACATTTTTAATTTCTGAATACCTTGCCGGGAGCTGGGAGAACAGGTCTTTTAAGGCATCTTCACTTTTCATTTCTTCGATTTTATCCGGACTGATGTCTTCTTTGACCAGAAGAGAAGCGATAAGATTGGAGAGTAAATACATTTTAGAGAAGAATCCTACATTCCCCCAGGAACGTTTCAGGGTAGTTTGCACTTCCCTGTCTACCGGAACAATTTTTGCTCCTATATTTTCTGCTTCTGAAATGGCTTTACGAAGTTCATCCCCCGGCTTTACTTCTCCTCCAATTTTCTTTTGAAAGGAGGAAAGAATGAGATTGGAAAGAAGAAGATACATTTTCCGCTCTTTAAAAACCTTGAAAATATCAAGTTTTTGGAGATAGTTCGGATCTTTCATGGAATTCATTCTGGACTGGCAGAGCTCTACACAGACTGTATCCGGCTTTTCCTGTTGAATGAAGGACTCAACTGCTTCCACACTTTTTTTGCTAACATGAGCAGTCCCAAGAATATTGAGTTCGCAGTCTTTAATTTTAATTTTTCGCAGAGGTTCGGTTTGAATTTTTTCTTCAGTAGTTTCTTCTGACATGATTATCCGTTCTTTAAGAGTGTTCTAACAGTAAAAAAAAGCTTTTCTGTACTTCAAGTAGATTTTCAGAGCCCCAAAAGTGAGATTCTTTGCGAAGTTTTTTTTTGCTTAACTTGACAGGATAGATATATTTTATATAACTACTAAGTCAGGGTTCCATGATTCTTAGGGATTATAAAATCATTAATGTGGGGATAGCCGAAATTCGATCGGCAAAATCTCCCTACGTACTGAGAACCACTCTTGGCTCCTGTATTGGAGTGGTTTTATACCAGCCGGATATGAAGATTGGAGCTATTGCCCATATCATGCTCTCAAAAGATCCTATCGGTCGAGACAAACTTAAAAATCCGGATAAGTATGTAGAAACGGCTATGCCTCGCTTAATTCAGATGTTCGAGTCAGAAGGGTGCAGGCCGGGCACCTATTCTGCAAGGGTATTTGGTGGTGCTTCTATGTTTAAAAATATAAATTCTTCATTCTTACAGCATATCGGAGAAGATAATATCAATACAGTTCGAGAATTCTTACAATGGAACCAGATTCCCTTGTTAGTAGAAGATGTTGGTGGTCATGAGGGCAGAACAATTAGTCTATATCTCGATGATGGAAGAATCCTCTTAAAAAAGGCCGGTTTTGAAAAGTTCTTGTATAAGGTTAGATGATAATATGAAAGAACAGATAGATACAGTCGTCAGGGACATTAATAAACTTCCACCAATGTCAAATGTTGTGATAAGGGTTATGAACCTTGTCAGGGATCCTGCTGTTTCTATACAGGAACTGGCAACTGAGATATTAAAAGACCCTGCTATCACGGCTTCCATCCTTAAGCTTTCTAACTCGGCTTATTATAGGGCCAGTAAACCTATTCGTACAGTGCAGGAAGCTCTTATGACTCTCGGAATTAAAACTGTAAAAGAAATTATTATTTTAACTGCATCTAAAGCTATTCTAAACAAGGAATTAAAAGGATACCAGTTGGAGGGGGATGCTCTCTGGTTACAATCCCTGGTTGTAGCGGAACTATCCTCTCGAATAGCCAGAGAGAAAGGCCTGAATGTAGAAAAAGACCTGATTTTTACAGCGGGTCTTTTGCATGGAATAGGAAAAGTTATATTAAGCCAGTTTTTTCCGGGTGTCATGTTTAAAATTCGGAATGAATTAAAAGCAGATAATACTCTGAAATTTACAGAAATCGAGAAGAAATATTTCGGTTATACTTATGCCGAGGTGGGTAAAATTGCCCTGGATACCTGGAACTTTCCGGATGAATTGAAAGAAGCTGTTGCATACCATTTGGAACCGGAAAAAGCGAAAGGTTATCCTTTAATCGCTTCGGTTGTACATGTGTCTCATACAATTTCTATTGTCTCAGGTATAGGAATTGATATTGGAGGAATCTATCAGGAACTTTCACCTTTTGCATTGAAGCTTACGAAAGTTACAGAGTCCGACTTAGAGAAATTTTACCTGTCTATGCCTGAATTAGAGAAGTCCATCAACGATTTGAGAAATCCATGAATGTAGTATTAATCGGACCCAGAGGGGTCGGAAAAAGTAAAGTTTCCCGTAAGCTGTCCAAGCTTACCGGTATGGCCTATGTCATTACCGATATGGCAGCTGTCTATGAAAGCGGTGGTATCTCCATTCCCGAAATGGTAAAGAAAGATGGGGGGGACTGGCGTGATTTTCGTAGATTAGAAGTCGCTATATTACAAAAATTACAGAAAGCGGAAAATCTTATTTTGGATTGTGGTGGTGGAATCCTCTTTGATGTAGATGAGAAGGGAGAAGAATTCTTTAGTGAAGAAAAATTCAATCTCTTGCAGAATATAGGAACCGTTATCTTCCTATCCCAGGACACAGAATATCTGATAGATAAAGTAAAGAACGATCCTTCAAGACCCGATTTAAGTGCTTTAAAATCTTATCGCGAGATTTTGGAAAGAAGACTTCCTTACTACAGGAAAGCCGCTTCTTTTACCTTACAGATAGATAACAAGAAAATTACAGAAGTTGCGAAAATGGTAATAAAGCACCTCGGTCTTAGAACGTATTAAATTTACTTCTTACCTGTGAACCACGATTCCTTTTTCAAGCTTACGTTTCAGGACAAGGAGAATGCCATTGACTTTTTCAAGCACAGATTACCTCAGGAGCTTTTAAAAGATATTTCCCTCGATTCTTTAGAAATTACCAAAGATAGTTTTGTCGATCCAAACTTTCAAGATATTCATTCCGATCTTCTTTTTAAAGTTTTAATTGCAAACAAAGAAAGCTACATCTATCTGCTTCTGGAACATAAAAGCTATCCTGACAGTATGACTTCCTTCCAGTTACTTAAATATATGGTCGGTATATGGAGTCTGTATTGGAGTCAATCCTCAAAAGAAAAAAACCTCAGGCTTCCCCTGATTCTGCCTATGGTATTGTATCATGGTGGGGAAGAATGGCAATTCGGAAACGACTTTCTACAATTACAGGAAAAGATGGAAGGCTGGGAAAAATACCAGGTAAACTTTCACTATGTTCTTTTTGACTTTTCCACCTATAAAGACGAGGAGATAAAAGGAGAAATCGTAACACAGCTCTTTATCCTGCTTTTAAAGTATATAAACCGGGATGATTTTGAAGAGAAGCTGGGCTCCATTATTGAACTCTTAGCGGAACTAATGACGAAAACAACCGGGATGGAATACATAAAATCTGTTTTACTTTATATGCTATCGGGAGTCAAAGGAATAGAACTTGACAGGATTGAAAAAATGTTGGAGACTGAGAAGAGTGGGAGAGTAAAAGAAATGCTGACATCCTTAGCTGAGAGACTGGAACAAAAAGGCTATGAAAGAGCTCTGAAGCTGGTCGAAGTTGAAAAGCAAAGAGCTGAAAGAGCCGAAATCGAGAAGCAAAGAGCCGAAGCCGAGAAGCAAAGAGCCGAACATAAAACGAGGCTTAAAACAGCCATTGCCATGAAACAAAAAAGTATGGACATTCCTCTCATCAGTAGCATTACAGAACTGAATCAAACTTTCTTAGAAAAGTTTTTTACTAAAGTCGGTATCTAAAATCTTAAAAAAGCCGGAGTTATACAAACCACCGGCGTAAATTCTTAGCTGTTTTTTTACTATATCCTTAAAAAAAGACCTCCGTTTGATTTTTTTTGTCTCATTCCATTTAGTGAGTCGACAATGGAGGTTTTTTTATTTAGAATTGGAAAAATTCTAAACAATATACAGGGGATTCTAATGAAAAAAAATTTACTTTCCGTGATCTTACTTGCAGGCCTGGTCTTTGCAAGTTGTACAAAAGACAAGAATGATGACGATAAGAATTTGCTTCTGGCTGCTTATGCTATGGCTTCTGCAAATACTTCTTCCTCTTCTTCTTTGACATATAAGATTGTGGATACAGGACAGAACACCTGCTATAATTCCTCGACAGGTGCAGAAGTAACCTGTACAAAAACCGGTTATGATGGGGATTATGCAGGAAACCAGCCGAGTTATACCAAAAGTTCTGATGGGAAAATTATTACTGATAATGTTACGGGACTTATGTGGACTCAGTCTTCTGACATCAATGGAGATGGAACCGTCAATGATTCGGATAAGCGCTATCCTGAACATACCGATTCGAGTTTGAGTGCTAAGTCTTATTGTGATAATCTATCTCTGGGTGGATATGATGATTGGCGTTTACCGGATGTTAAAACATTATATTCCTTGATTCTTTTTACCGGGAAAGATGCAAGTACTGCTGATGGTTGTACAGGTGGAAGTGGCACATGTAACACTGCTTCCCTTACTTTGTTCTTAGATACTAATTATTTTGATAAGGCATTTGGAGATACTTCTGTAGGGGATCGCGTGATTGATGGACAGTATGCTACTACCAGTAAATATGTAACTACAACAATGGGAGGAGATACTACCATATTTGGTTTGAATTTCGTAGATGGAAGAATCAAAGGATATGGATATTATAAAGAAAGTTCTAAAAGTTACTTTAAAAAGTTTTATGTTCGCTGCGTACGGGGTAATACCAGTTACGGAGTAAACAACTTTGTAGATAATGGAGACCAGACCATAAGCGATAAAGCTACAGGTCTAATGTGGCAGAAAGATGATGCTGACTCTACAGATTTTGATAATGCTGTATCTGTTTGTGAAAAGGCAACGACAGCGAATTATTCTGATTGGAGACTTCCTAATGTAAAAGAATTACAGAGTATCGTAGATTATTCTCGCTCTCCGGATACTACAAGTAGTGCTGCAATTGATGCCAAGTTTAATGCTACTTCTATTACCAATGAAAACGGCAAAACAGATTATGCCTATTATTGGGCGTCCAGTACGCATCTTGAGGAAGTCGGAGCTACCGTAACAGCAAGTACAGCCGGAACCAAGGGAACCTATGTATCTTTCGGGCGTGCTAATGGTTATTTCACAAATCAGTATCTGGATGTTCATGGTGCCGGAGCCCAAAAGAGTAATAGTAAACAAAGTATTTCGACCTCTCATACCAGTATTGACCTTGGATATGGAAAGTTTTATTACAACGGTCCGCAGGGGGATGTGGAACGGATTAATAATAAAGTTCGATGTGTGAGAAATTACTAATAATACAAAAAGGCTTCCTGAAGAGGAAGCTTTTTATAGGAGTTATATATGAAACATTACTTATTTACCATAATACTAATATCTATATTTACGATACTTCATTGTTCTTCAGAAAAAAAAGATGATACGGGTACCTTACTTGCAGCAGCAGCCCTGGCAAGTAGTTCTTCATCCTCCTGTGGAACCCTAACTTTAGATAGTGTTACAGCACATAGCAAAAATAATCTTATGGCTATTGCAAAGGCAACAACAACGGCATCGGCACAGGTAGCTATTGAATTTAGTGCCAGCGGCACGGAGACTTTAACAACCTCCTATTCTACGGCTGGAACCAGTCATGAAATTACCGTTATGGGTATGCGTGCCAATACACAGTATGCAATGAAGGCTAAATGCGGTACCGCCTATAGTGATGCTAAGACTTTTACAACCGGCTCATTACCTTCCAATGCACCTACTGTTACCCTGGTTACCAAGGACAATAACAGCTTAGGTGGAATTGTAGTTTTCGGTGTGGGTGTTGGTAAGCGAACAAATCCCTGGATTCGGAAGGTTAGTGCAGGGAATATCCTTGTAGCATTTGATGATGAGGTAAAGACCATGAAAACTAATGGGGATATAGTTACTACTTACGACTTATCATCTTTGAAAAGTTCAGGTAGCTATCATCATGATGCCGTAATATTGCCTAATGGGAATATTATGACTCTTGGATATGAATATGGAACCTCAACTACAGGAGGAAATATTTCCGGAGATAAAATAGTTGAATTGGATTCTTCCGGAAATACAAAATGGGAATGGTCAACATTTTCTTATTTAGATAAGGAGCGTTTTCCGGGATCTTTAGCGAATGCTACGAAAACATATCAGGGGACTTCTTATAAGGAGTGGTCTCATTGTAATGCCTTGTATTACTCTTCTACAGATAGTTCTGTGATTCTTTCATGTCGTTCACAAAGCTGGGTTATCAAAATTGATTATTCAACAAAAGCCATTAAATGGATTATGGGAAGTAATACGGGTATTTCTTCTACTTATAATAAACAATTTATGACTCTTCAGAGTGGTTCGTGGATGACGGGACAACATGCACCCGTTATAACATCTTCGGGTAGTATACTACTCTATGATAATAGAAATGAGTCAAATGGTACCACAAGTATGAGTAGAGCTGTTCAATTTACACTCAACGAAACAGCTTATACAGCAACCCAGTCCTGGGAATATGTGGCTCCTAAATATACTATGTCTTTGGGAGATGTAGATGAACTATCGAATAAGAATATTTTGATTTGCTCCGGCGGACCGGGAACAGATCAAAATGCAAGAATCTTGGAAGTAAACTCATCCGGAACAGATGTCTGGCAGATTCAAGTGAGTAATACATCTGTCTACAGAGCTGAAAGAATATCCTGGTCAGACTTTTTGTAATTTCCACCTCCGGGTAGTCGCTCGGCTACCCGGTAATTATAATGCCTACGAATGTTGTCCATCTTCTATAGCTTCTTTTTCAGTCGGGTTATTTAAATTATAAGCCTGTATCATCAAAAAACTTAAAGTAGCGAAAACACCCGCTATCATAATAAATAATTCAAGTCCCGGTTTTTTTGCGTTAGATGATTTACCCGCAATGAAGTAAGCGTAGAGAATCGGAGCAATAAATTGATTGGAAAAAAGAGCTATAAATATGATCTTATTTGAAATGTTTTCTCTTAGAAACTGCCATAGGAATAAATTAGGATTACTTAAAATAGTCGCTGCAGCAAAAGACGCCATAAAACTCATCTCCAGAAGAGAAATTCCGACACGGGGATCTATTCCCAGACTTATATAAGCAGGATTATTTAGCAGGTGACCGAGTAGACTCAAACCTCCCGGAACAAGAGCAAGGTGTATAAGAATGTCATCAAGAATAAAAATATGCTTCGGTGTTTTACGTATTATCAGTAAAAGTTCATAGGAACCAAAAAGCAGGATACCGAGGGAAGTGAAAACAGAAGTCATTACGATACTTGATTGCGTATCTGCAAGAATGTGAGGAAAAGAGGTCATCATAAGAACAGAAGAGATATTTCCTCCCATAACAAAAACCATTAAGCCAAGAGTTGTAGTCATAGGCCAACCAAAGAGGAAACGTTTGGCGAGTCGAATCCCGGAGAGAATGCAAAGGGATAGGGCGGTAAATATAGACATGACAGGACCGCTGGCAGTGTAGAAAAGGGGCTTTTCTAAAAACCAGAAAAAAATTACAATTATAGAACCTAAAAAGCAAAGGAAATAAAAGAAGATAGCTAATTTTTCAGAAAGTTTCTCGATTTTCATTTATAATGTTTCTCCGGAGATTAGAATATCATAATTCAGATCGGACTTTAAAAGTAAGGGAATTCAGAGTCAAGAAAAAATTTAGTTTTATTAAAAGTTCTTATTAGAACGAAAAAGTATTGCATCTTTACCTTGGAACGCTATGAATGGGAAGTATATATAAGGAGGATTATAAATGAGAATGATTTATAAATTAGGATTTAGCTTGCTTCTTTTAAGTTTTCTTTTTTCTTTATTAGGAGATGGTTTAAGCTTGAAGGATAAGCGTGCCCTGGTCAAAGAAGCTCGAAGGCTTGGAACTCTCGGGATTCGGTATGCTGCTTCCTGGAAAGCACCCGGTGAGACAAAGGCAAGAACAATGGATTGTTCCGGAACCGCTCAATATCTATATAAGCATGTTCTAAATAAAGATATCTCAAGGAGTTCTTATTCGCAATATCAAGACCTGATAAAAGTCAATAGGATTAAAGATGTGCCTATGAAAGCCGGAAAAATAGATGTGGACAAATTAAAAAAAGAACTACGCACCGGAGATCTACTTTTCTGGGTGAATACGCATGATGATATTCCTGCTGATAGGAATCCTCCGGTCAGTCATGTTATGGTTTATTTAGGAATTGATAAAGATGGAAATATGAAAATGGGAGGCTCTCATACATTCGAGAAGGGCGAAACCAGCCAGAGAGGAGGGCCGGATGTATTCTTTTTCAAGCCGGATGCCTCTATTGGCTGTGTCCATTCCGTAAAAGGAAATCGGAAAAGTCCCTGTATAAAGGGAAAAGAAAGTCGATTTATGGCTTATGGTATGCCGGAATAGAAAAAAACTACAGGATGGAGATTTCTATCCTGTAGTTTAATATAAAAAAATATTCTAAAATTCTACTATTTTATGGAAAATCACTTTTTTTTATAACCTGGATATAGATTAGATCCCCAATTTCCGGACTTATCTCTTTCCCTTCAAAGAAAAATAGGGCTGTTGAATCTAAAGTTTCGATGAATTTGAAATTATTATTTTCAGAAGATTTACAAAACGAGAAAGCCTTAGTGGATTTCCGGGCCTTTATTCCTCGAATAGCAGGATTCCAGGCATATACAGTGCTTTCTTTCCATTTAATTATTTGTAAGGGAATTTGAGAATTATTTTCCTGTGGAAATAAGCTAAGAGTTCTTTCACTGAAAAGACCGGGCTTTAAAATCAGTATTCCATTTTTTATATTAAATGTATAGGGATTATGTTCGCAATCTATTACTCGAATCAATACCCATGTTTTTTCCGGACTTTTATTGCTGTAAAGTCTACAGGACTCAGGTTTTAAATTCCATTCTTTCCCTCCTTCTTCAATAACTCCTTCAATTCTCCATTCTTCATACAGACGAAATCTATTGTAACTGAAACGGGATAAACGAAAAAAAGAACCATTTTGGGGTTGTTTTTGCTTTAAGTTAAGAGCATATAAACTAAAGCCTTCAGGCAGAGAACGTTTTTGGCTAAAAAAAGTAAAAGAAGGTTCTCCCAAAACTTTAGAGAAAAGAAATGAAAGAAAAATAAAGATAAAAAATACTGGCATAATAAATCAGCTTAAAAGTTAAGATGAAGAGTTAAAGTCATTTTTTTAAGTCTAATTTATTACAAATACACATAACAGCTAGTTATTCAGGAGGCTGAAAATGAACATGCGGATTTTCAGAAAGTTATCCGGAATTTTATTCATTTTGTTTATATTGGGTTGCACCGTAAAAGATGATTCTTTAAAAAAAGAGGAGAATCTTTATCTTCTGGCTTTGAGTTCCGCAGTTTCCAGGGATTTGGACTGTAAAACCGAAACAAATTTCTGGGTTCGAAATATTGAAACCAATACGTTTTATTGTATGTCTACTGACAAGGTAGCAGAAACCTCTTTCATAAAATTATATGTAGAGAAAAATCTGGCGACAGGTTTGGATTATACGGAAGTCGTAAAAGCTTTTGATGAGAAAATTTATCCTACTTCCAAAGATGCCTTTGGCACCATGTCTTCGATTTATGCACCTGATGGGAAAATATCTGTGGTAATTCTGGATATTAAAGATGGAGCCACATCTGACTCCGGTTTTGTTGCAGGCTTTGTAGACCCAGTAAATTTTTATCAGGATGCTCCAAATAGCCGTTCTAATGAGAAAGCAGTTCTTTATATGGATGGAAACGAATTACTTACACTTCGCTTGAAAGACTTAAGTAAAGGTTATCCCGATACCTTTTTATCAACCCTTGCTCATGAATACCAGCACCTTCTACGTTACCCATACCAAATAGCTACAGGTACTCTGGATGATACCTGGCTGGATGAGGGAACGAGTGAGGTAGCTTCTGACCTGACA
The DNA here is from genome assembly GCA_024233835.1 of Leptospiraceae bacterium. Taxonomy (NCBI): domain Bacteria; kingdom Pseudomonadati; phylum Spirochaetota; class Leptospiria; order Leptospirales; family Leptospiraceae; species Leptospiraceae bacterium. The sequence goes on along the minus strand of JACKPC010000005.1, from coordinate 333,980 downwards.
GGTTACGGACCTCAGACAGCAAGAATTCAGTGTTTTCGGGGAGATAAAACCACATCCTGTACCAATGGAATAGCCGGTCAGTCTTTATTTACCTGGTCCAGTTCGTTAAAGGACTACGCCTTTGCTTATGCCTTTATGAGTTATTTATATAATAATTCCGGAACTACCGATACAGAAAAGAATGCCTTTTTTAAAAATACTGTTACCGGATTGAATAGCGGCATTCGGGCAAAAGATGCCTCTACTCTGATGACAGCGTTTAAATTCAGCACCGGATATAAATCCAGTATTCTGGGTTCGGACGAGAAAGATATGTTTAAAAAGCTTTTTGCTTCTTTTATGGCTCAGGCAAGTGGTTATACATCGATGGACACAACTTATTTCGGAAACTCATCTGCTGTAAACATGGAAAGTTTGCGACTTGCTTATCCTCTTCCAACAGTACTCAAGGATATTGCCAGTCCCAGTCCCTATTCAAAGGTTACCAAGCAAACTTCGTATAGTTTGAGTCCGACACAGGTATACCGGGTGAACGGCAGTACAAATGGAATCAGTGCAGGAACGGATGGAGTCATTATAGCGAAAGGAATCGAAGAATTTGTTATCTTAAATGGAAGTTTAAATACAAGTTCGACCTCTCAAATGGTAAGTCTTGCTTCGGAAAAAGAGCTTCCCGAATTGCCTGTGTTTCAGATTCAAAAAGAAGCAGGAATACATTGCCCCCTGCAACATTTAAAGTCGGTTCACGCGATTCAAAAGAAGTTGTATAATTTAAAACCTTTAAAATAAGGGGTAAGGAATCTTACTTCGGATTATATATCTGATTCTATTGTTTTTGGGCGGGTCAATCATTGCATTTGAATTGCCTTCTGAGATACAGAAGGCAGCCCGATTGTATAATGCAAAGCTAATAGAATTCAAAAATTATCTTATGTTTCAGGAAGTTACTTTAAATTTGCTTGATAGTTATTCTATTAATACAGAAGAAAAAAGAAAACAAATTTTATACCGACTCCCTGATGGAAAGGCATATTCTTTTGTTTATTGGAAAAGTATTAATAATATAGTCACCCCATCTTCTTCGTTAACACCCTCTTTATTAACATCAATGGAAATGCATTGGTTTTCCCCCACTATTCTTAAGAAATTAGAATTTCATAAAATTCAAACAGTTTCTAACTATAATATATATGAAGTTTTCCATTCTATATCAAAAGAAAAACATGGTCTATTATATATAGATTCCAATACTTATCAAATTGGGAAATTAATAAAGTTTAAAAAAAATATTTTAAATCAAGCGGTAATCCGTCAAGAGATTAAATATTATAATGATGATAAATACCCGCTCATTGAAAGTATTTCGATAAAAACCCAATATATAGAAAAACATCAGAGATATACATTAAAGTTGTTGGTTTTAAATAAAAGCTGCTGGTATAATATTCCGATTTACGAAAAATTAAAAGCTATTGGCATTAAGCCTTAAAACCAAATTTCTTTTTAAAAAGACGAAGAGAATAATTCAAAGAATTTTGCATAGACTTAGAAGTCCAGGGAGAATTTTTCTTATACAAGTAAGGAATTTCTACTTCATCTACATTTCCATAATTCTGCTGTATAATAAAAAGGCTTTCTATATGGAAATCCTCCTCACTAGATTCCAATTCTTTTTTTGCCAGTAGATTAAAGGCACGATATGAATACCTTCGAAAACTGGAAGTGCAATCTTCAAGATTTGGACCGACTACATTCATCAAACTATCTACCATACAATAATTCATGATACGGGTGGTAGTAAACGCCAGCAATCTTCGAAGAAGTGGAGCATTTGTCTGGTTTTCACGTTTTCCTATAACCAGGTCACAGGGAGGATGTGCTAAAAAAGAGGTAATGGATTCTGCATCATAAGAGCTGTCTGTATCAAAAGTAATAATATAATTATACCCTTTCTCTGCTGCATACTTCATGCCTTTTTGAAGGGTTTTTGATAAGCCTGATTTAGCTTCCATCCTAAGGATTGTTATAGATTCAGGATAGGTCTCTTGTAAATGAACCAGAAATTCCCTGCATCCCTTTTCGGAATAATCATCTAAGAGACAGATTTCTGTATACTTGCTAATGGTTTTAACGGTTTCCGGGAGGCTTGTTTCCGGTTTATCTATGTAAAGCAAGGTCAGGTAGGTATCTTTCATATAGGACAAAGGCGGCTTGACCGCCTTTTTGTAAGAGGTTTATCCTGCGTTTGTTTCAGTTTTATCCTGTAAAAATTTTAAAATAGAATTTTTGTCTTTTTCCAGGCTATGTTTATGAATTTCTTCTATAGCTGTTTCTATTAACCCTCCTACAATAAATACGGAAGATTTCACTTCTACCTCATAAGAACGTTGAGATGTACTGGAAGAGGTTTCAGAGTAGAGGCTTGTTCCTTTTATTGTAACAACTTTTTCATTTTTTGGAGGGAAAAGCTTAAAGTCATGAGTATTTGTTTCCGTATCAAAAACCGACTCTTCCAATAGAGCTGCTTCTTCCAGCATATTGGCCATTACGGGAGGAAGAGAACCTACAAGACTAATTTTCCTCTTTTGAAAAATCTTATTACCTTCTTTTCTTTCATCTATAAGCGTAATATTTTTAAGATCGGGAAACCTATCAAGGTGCTTATATCTATCCTCTCTGGCCGCCAACAAATCACTTAAAGGATAATTGAATTTATGTGTGACTGTATATTTCATAAATGAAGCCTTATCTTTTTTGGTTAAGTATCTAATTCAGGCTTGAAATGTAAATAAAAATATTCAATTCCCCATAGATAAACAGGTTTCACAGAATAAGGGTGGTGGAAAGGGATTGACAGGAAAATATTTCTATATAATCCTAAATGCGGTCAATAACCCGGTATTTTCATACCTGAGAGCAGACAGTTTGGAGGTTTTTTTAATGGATAACCAAAGTGAAATTGAACAATGGAAGTATCGATTTAACGAGTTCCTGAAGAAATATAAAGAAAATAATTTATCTTCTGAAGAAGTTTTAGAAAAATCATTTGAGTTTTTTTTACAATGGAAACATGACATAATAGAGACATCTAATAATTTAGCTGTTTCACTTTTAAAATTTCCGCAGCAGATTCAAAACGTAGTAGAATCAAAGGACAGGTTATTAACTATATCGGATAGAAACGCATCTACTTCTCAGGATCTGGCCAGTTCATCGGAAGAATTAGAAGCAAACCTGGATAGAATTTTAGAAAATACCGAAAATGCCAACCGAATCGCAGAAAGAACGGAACGCAATGCTCGTGAAATCGGGCATAACCTCGATCGATTACAAAATCTAACGAAAAATTTAAATGCAGATTCAATACAATTAAAAAGTGATAACTCCCAAATGCTTTCGGAAATCCAAAACCTAAATCATTTCACCGGTGAGCTTGCTTTAAGTATTCGAGATATTAGAGAAATCTCAGACACAACAAAAATTTTAGCAGTAAATGCTTTAATTGAATCGGCACATGCCGGTGAAATGGGAAAAGGTTTTGCTGTTGTTGCAGATAGAGTTTCTGAATTATCAAAAAAGACTAAATCTATAGTAGAGGATATTAATGAAAAATTTTTAACTTTATTTGAAAAACTGAAAAGCTGGAGTCAAATCCTTCTTCAGCAAATAGGAAATGTGGATGGAAATATAGATAATTTAAACCATATTCTTGAAAGCATAGAGGCGAACTCCCAAAAACTCTCAGACACACAGGAAAGCTTTATTGAAATACAATCGGTTTATAAAGATATACAATTAGCATTAAAGGAAATCAGGAATGGTTCTGATATATTAACAAAAAGTTCTATTCACCTTTCTGATTCTTCAACAAAAATTCAGGAAGAGAGTGTATATATAAACGAACAACTTGAATTTATTAGTGAAGAAATTCAAGATGTTGTTCGGAGTATTACGAATCAGAATGCTTCCTGGTTACACGAATTTATTCTGGCTCGAAAGCATGATCATGTTTTATGGGTTCGTGATTTAGAGAAAGCGATACAGGATCAAGATATTCATTCCATCCCGGAAATGGATCATAGAAAATGCAAACTGGGAATGTGGTATTATTCGGCTGCTATAAAAGATCCACGACAGGAAAAAGTTCATCGTTCTATGGAAGAACCGCATATGCGATTACATAGTGCAGCAAAAATCATTTGTGAATTCATAAAAGAGGGAAATTTAGAAGCGATAGAGCGGGAAAGAGAAAAGTTGGCTGAGAATTATAAAAACATTATTTCTTGTTTTCATGACTATGAAACGTATCTTGAAAGTCGGATTCTTGAAAAACTTTCGTAAAACAAGTGAAGGGAAGATAGAAAAATATATGCTATACAAGAAAAGCCCTTTCGAGAGCCTGTATTATTAAAGAGATTCCTATGAAAAAGCACCTTGATAAAGTAAAGAATATTTTAGAAGCACTTCCTTATATTACGGAATTTGCGGGTAAAACAATTGTTGTAAAATATGGCGGAGCTGCCATGGTCCATGAAGAACTTAAAGAATCTTTTGCCAGAGATATTGTTCTTCTGAAGTATCTGGGTATAAATCCTGTAATTGTACATGGTGGAGGGCCTTTTATTAATACAATGCTAAAAGACCTAAAAGTCGAATCTGAATTTGTTAGAGGACACAGAAGGACAGATGTTAGAACAATGGAAGTTGTGGAAATGGTTCTCTCTGGTACTATCAATAAACAAATAGCCAGTCTCATCAGTAGTAAAGGTGGAAAAGCGGTAGGGATTTCGGGTAGAGATGCAAAGCTTTGTATCGGAGAAAAATATATGCCTGAAATAGCCGATGGAAATGGGAAACTTGAAAAAGTGGATATAGGTCTTGTAGGTTCTATAACAAGAGTAAATACAAAACTTATTGATGCTTTACTGTCAAAAAACTTTATTCCGGTTATTTCACCTATCAGTGAGTCAGAAAATGGAGACGTGTTAAATGTAAATGCTGATAATGTGGCCGGTGCCATAGCCGGAGCCTTAAATGCGGAGAAGCTAATTCTTTTAACCGATACAGAAGGTATCATAATTGAGGGTAAACCACAGAGCGTAATGAAGAGAACCGAAGTGGAGCATTTTAAGGAGAGTGGAGAAATTTCAGGTGGTATGATTCCAAAAGTTGATTGTTGTTTAAAAGCGATGGATGATGGAGTTCATAAAGCTCATATTATTGATGGAAGAGTAGAGCATTCCGTTTTACTGGAATTATTAACTGACACAGGGGTTGGAACGCTCATCACTCCCGAATAAAAATTATTTGCTTTCTATTTCTTCTTTTGGATATAGTTTATCTCTTGCAAATAAAAGCTCAATATCTCTCGTAGGACATTTTTTAAACCTGCGAGGGTCCATTTCAAAAATAATTAAGCATAAATAAGATTTATATTTCGCTATATATATATATTCCGTAATACTTAAGTTTCCGAGAATGTCAGCTCTTATCTTTTTTAACCAGGGACTATCTTCATTAACTTTCTGGTATCTCATAGTAGAAAGGTTTAAATCTCTCAGTACGTGTTCGTTCCTTTTGTCTCTTTTTCGAATTTCGTTTCTAAGATGAAAAAGAAGATTTTCTTCTACACGTTCTTTTTGATTATTCTCCTGTTCTTTTTTGTAATCAAGAGGATCGATTAAAAAGTAAGTGCTATAGAATTCTCTATCCAGGTCTAAATCATCTCCCATAATTTTTGCTTTTTCTTCGGTTGAGGAAGAAGAAGTCTCTGAAGTTTTGGGAGCCTCCCCTTTAGAGCTTTCCAGTCCATTGGTTTCATCTACCTGGGCATAAACGGAAAGAGACAATAAAAAACTTATTAGAATTAGTATAGATTTCATCTCTACAATCATCGGATTTTTCTGAAAGAAAAAAAAGAATATTTTCCAAATTGTTGGTTCTCTTAAGTAAGTTTACCTTTTACGAAAAGATACTGGTAGTATTTTTTATCTGAGTGTAGAATATGTTTTGTGAGCCATTTTCGAAGAAAATCGAGGAGCTCAAAACTAATAGTTTCGATTCCTAAATCAAATTCTTTTTTATACTCTACTACATCCTTTGTCAGTTTTCTGTGTTCTTCAATATGTCTGTTAAGATCAGGATAGGAAATGGATCGCATGAATTTCTCTTCGCTTTCAAAATGCTTAATTGTATATTGAATTAGAGATTCGAGGATACCGTTAAGCTTTTCTTTGGTTTCATTATTATGAATGGCTTTGAAAAGTTGATTCAAAATCTGAATTAAATTTTTATGTTCTTCATCTAATTCAGTAACATGGACACTGAAGCTTTCATCCCATTGAACAATATCGCTGGTATCCATAGTAAACTCACTGGCTGCTGTTTTTAAGAATTTGGATGTTCTTAGTTTATCTTTTCCTAATTGTAAAATTATCGTTGAAGCATGGGACAGTTTCTTTGCATCCTCTGATGCGGCGTCGATTATAATTTTCATATGTTCTGTAGAATCTTTTTGACGAATTACTTCAGAAATGATGTTTTGAGATTTCTTGGCCATTTCTTCCAGATCGCTATTCAGGTTCCTTGTTTTTTGGGCCTGATCTTGCACATCTTTAATTGTCATTTTGATTTTAGAATCCAATTCCTGAGAATTATTTAATATTTCATTAATTGTTGCAGAGGTCTCTTCTACTTTTTGAACACCGGATTCTATCGCAAGATTGGTGGATTTAATAAAAGTCTTTATCTCTTTGGCTCTTTCGGCTGTTTTGTCTGCTAACCTGGATACTTCCTGAGCGACAACCGAGAAACCTCTTCCCGCATCACCAGCTCTTGCCGATTCAATGGAGGCATTTAAGGCAAGAAGATTTATTTGGTCTGATATATCGGTAATCAGATTCATGATGTTATTAATAGCAGCAGAGCTTTCTTTGATTTCATACATACTCTGTTTTACAGATGCTATATTTACCTTGCCTTCCTCGGAACGGTTTGCAGAAATCATGGATATAGAGAGTAGGTGGTTAAATTCTTCTTCTATAGTAGTACTGACCTCAGAAAGGTTCTGTATACTTTCATGAATTCGTTCTAATTGTGTTACCTGTGAGTTTATAATTTCAGTAATATAGATTGAAGTTTCATAAAGAGATTTTATAGAGTTTGCAGAATCAGATGCTGTTCGAGTTAGATTATTTGAGGATTTCGTAAAATCATCAGCAAATTCCATCATTGTATTTGCTGAATCATTTATCTGGTTAGAAACCTCGATAACCTGCGAAAAAAAGCTTCGAAACATGATTCGGATTATTTGTATCGACTGTAGTAATTCACCAATTTCATCCATCACTTTAACTTTTATTCCATAATTGAAATTACCTTCTGCCATCTGGTTTGTTACCGAAAAAACCCGATGTAGAGGTAGGACCAATTCATGATAGATTAAATAAAAAACCAGGAGAATGATAACAAATATAAAGGTGAAATAAAAGAGGGAAGTATAAAGAAAAGCGTCTATATCTTTGGACATTTTTATCTTATGGGAATTTAATTCTTTTAAAATAAGGCTTGTCCTTTCCTGTGGGATTAGATTGTCTTTTCTTAGTATGTGCTCAATGAGGTTCGAAGAATTTTTTATTTCTAAATTTTGATGATAGCTGGCATAAGATACTCCGATTATTCCGGAAAGAATAACGATTACCGAAAAAACCACAGTAATGGAAAAACGCGTTATAATCTTTAATTCGCGTATTTTGTTGATAAAAAAACGGTACATAGTCCTGCTACTAATAGATTTTGGAATTTAGGATATATTAAGAATCAAAAAATTCAATATATTTTTTGGAATCGATGAGAAATAAATTTATGAACAAAATCATTATTATTTGAGACAATAGGCCTTGAAACTGTTGAAATACAATTATATATTCTGTCTGAATAATATTTTCCTGGATATAGCAAAAGTCTATTGACTGAGAACCAGAATGCTTTATAATGAAGTGGGTTTATACTATATGAAATATATATTTGTGTTCTTATACTTTCTTGTTTTTTCGGTTTCGCTTAAATCTATGAGTCTCGAAACGAAAGCAGGACAACAATGGTTTTACCTGCAAAAAGAGCTTCAACCTCTCCTCTACTTTCAAGAATTTAAAAAAGGAAAGGAGGCTTTTCATTGGAAGCGAACTGAAGTTCCCGCTAATTTAGCATCTATAGATAAATCTATGCGAATGGGAAAAGGAATTTGGCTTAGGACCTCTTTTGCCTTACCCAAAAATTTACAATCTAATTCTTTGAGCATCAAGTTAGGAGTAATCAGCGATGTAGATATAGCTTATATAAATGGAAAGAAAATTGGGTCTTCCGGGATTGCGGGTCTTGTTAAACCTCAGGCTTATGATAAGCTTCGAATTTACTCGGTTCCGGAATCTCACATAAATAAGGATGGAGAAAATCTACTTCTGATTTATATAGAGAGTAAATATTTTTCTGATTATCTCGGAATCCTTGAAGGGCCTATTCGAATTGATTCTACGGAAAAACTTTTATCAGAATTCTATTTTCAAGAATACGTAAAAATAATATTAAACACTGTGTATATAACTTTTGGTGCATATTTCTTATTCTTATTTCTTCGCAGAAGGAAAGAAAAAGAAAATTTTATGTTTGCCCTGTTTTCATTGATTCTTGTGTTTTACTTGCTTTTTAGAAACCAGCTTAAGTATGGATTTGGTTGGGATTTTATTACTTTGAAGAAATTCGAGTATCTTGTTTTGATCTCTCCGATAACACCATTTTATCACTTTCTTCGCTATTTCTTTGGATTTAAATATTATAAGATTATTCGAATATTGGACATTTCCATAGGATTAGTTTTCTTATATTACCTTCTATTCGCTGAAATAAAAGATATGAGTTTTATCTTTTTATATATAGTATTTCCCTTATGGATGATATACCTGAGTTATGGGTTTTTTGGACTTATTCAACAGGTTCGAAATAAAAACCGGGATGCCATCTACATGTTTTCCGGACAGATAGTGATAATCTTAGCACTTGTTCTGGATACACTTACTACCTGGTATATTATTCAGATTCCGAGACTTATGAACTATGCTTTTTTTCTATATATATTAAGTCTCGCTGTTGTCCTGGCAAATCGCTTTGTGAGGCTTCATGAGGAAGTTGAAGAATTGAATGATAACCTGGAACAAAAAGTTAAAGCTCGGACAGAAGAATTGAGCTTATCTCTCTCTGAGATAAACCAATTAAAAATTCAGCAGGATGGAGATTACTTTTTAACCCACCTTTTATTGTTACCTCTTTCCGGCAATGGTAATTTCAGCAAGGTTTATAAAACTGAAATGTTCTTAAGGCAAAAAAAGCAATTTGAATTCCGCGGAAGACAGTATTCTATTGGTGGAGATACCTGTATTACAGATAATCTGATTCTGGAAGGAAAGGAATATATCTTTTTTGCAAATGGAGATGCTATGGGTAAATCCATACAGGGAGCCGGTGGAGCCCTGGTTTTTGGGGTTATGATTAATGCAATTTTAAAAAGAAATAAACAAAAGAAAGATGAAAATAAGAATATAAAACAATGGCTATATGAAACTTTTAATGAGCTTCAATCTTTGTTTGAAAGTTTTGAAGGCTCTATGTTGATGTCGGTTGTAATGGGATTAGTCGAAGAAGAAAGTGGAGAACTTTACTTTTTGAACGCGGAACATCCCTATACGGTTCTATATAGAGATGGAATTGCTCGCTTCATTGAGGAGGATGATTACTTAAAAAAGCTTGGTTTTCCGGATAACATGGATTTTTTTACCATTAAAACATTTCAACTATTGGAGGGGGATGTTTTATTTATAGGTTCTGATGGACGGGATGATATTCGCCTTTATCAAGAAAATGGAGAAATGAATTATGATGAAACTCTTTTCTTAAAAACAGTCGAGGAATCCGGAGGAGAACTTTCTGAAATCTATAATCTCTCTTCCCGTAAAGGAATGATAAGCGACGATTTCAGTCTTTTAAAAATTTCGGCCTGATAATTTTCTTAAATTTTTAATAAAAAAATTCTTGGTTTCTAATTCCCTTATTATATTCTACCTAAAAGTTATATCAGGAGAAATACATGGTTGAGTTGCAGCAGGATGAGTCTATCGAAGAATTAAAAAAGAAATTAAGTAAGTTAGAATACGATAATAAAATCCTTCAGGATGAATTACTGGCTGTAGAAAAATCACCTTACTTACCCAAGACCCTGGCTCGCTTGCATTACTCCGTGACTTTAAGAAGAGATGAAATTCTTAAAAATGAGTTTGGAGCCAGCATCAATGAGAAACAGGGTTCTCTGTATGAAATCAAAAACCAATTACGGAAATATGCACCACTCATTGGTTTAGACCCGGATATTGCTCGTATAACCGTAACAGAAGCGATTCAAAATATCATAGAACACGGTCATGGTAGCTATGCTCATATCGAAATGGAGATTAATAACCTCGCAACAAATCCTTACATGAAAATGTCTTTCAAACATGAAATGAAACCGGGTCAACAGTACACCCTTACCCAGATAGAAGAAAATGCAAAGAAAGGAGATATAAATTCTGAGTACTTCGATTTTGAAGATGCAAGAGGGCGGGGTGAATTTCTAATGAAAGAACTTACCGATGAAAGGCAAATTATTAACGGTGTAGAACTGGACGATAATGGAGAAAAGATTCACTACTTCAAAAGAATCCTGATTAACTATCGGGATCCTAAAGGACCGAGGATGGAAACCAGCTTTGATGAAATTCGGGAAGAAATAGACAGGCTGGATACAGATGATGTTGTTTGTTATTTTCATACCGATCATAAGCAGGCACGTCTGAATTCTATCACAGTCATAACCAATAAATCAGAAGATCATAGGGTTCGAAAAATTATGGAAGAAGCCGGTTTTTCTTTATCCCATCGTGATACTTATTCCAGAACCCTGTTTTCTTCTTATAAACCTTTGAAAGATGTTACCCGTGAAGAAATAGAACATCTATTTGTAAAAATCCGCAAACTGGTTCAGGCCGAGGTAGAATACAAGCACGGGAATGTAGAATTTTAAATGACTATAGTAAAAATGGGAGCCTTGAGTAAGCCGGAACTTATAGCAGAATTGGCTTCTCGTATGGAAACTACTAAAAAACAGGCGGGAGAATTCTTAGATACTTTTGTAAACCTGGCCTATGAAGAAACAAGAACTCATGGTTCTTTTGTAATTCCCGGTATAGGAAAGCTGGAAATTAAAAGAAAGGCTAAAAATAACAGGGCAAGGAATCCAAAAACCGGAGAAGTGGTGAAAGTTCCTGCAAAAAATATTGTAAGATTTACCCTGTTTCGTTCCTGTAAACAAACGATACTTCCACCTAAAAAATAAGTATGGCAAATGAATATATATATAGACCCCTACAAGATTCTTTAATCGGTCAGTTAGTACTAAAGCTTTGGAGCGAAAATGGAGGAGATGTTGCTGAACTTCAAAAAGCCCTGGACTCAAATTTAGAAGGGACATCGTTTCAATACCATGGAACGAAGAAAGCTCGCAAACAGGTACTTATGACTACTCTTCCGGTAGAAATTCGAAAAGAACTACAAAAAGGAAGACAGGAAATTATCCTTCAAAAATTATCCGAGTTAATAAGAGGAAACTTCAAAGACAATAAGGTCCCCGAAATTGATGTTTTTCTGGAACTTTTTGAGTGGTTATTGGCTGGATTCGATGAATCTGCTTTGCAAGAAAAACTTCTCCATCTTCTTTTCAATCAGAAACTCAGCTTTTCCCCGGATTTTCTTTCCCGTCTGAAAGTATTATACGAAATGGCGATTGAAGAAGAAATGAAGTCTATTCCTTCGGAAGAAGCTTAAGTTCCAGTTCTTTAAAGAATTGGAAGTTGAGCTGAAAGGTATAAATAGCTTCTCTCAGCACCTCGTCTTTTTGTTCCCCTGAAAGTTCAATTGAATCCAGACCATCTCGAAATCGTTCTTTTAGAATTTTGGAATCTTCCGGGAACTGAAAAAAAGAAAGCCCCTGTTGTATGAGCCCGTAGGTTTCGGAAACTTTTTTTCTAAGAAGTTGCCCTCCGGATAAGTCTCCCATGTAACGAACATAAGCATGTGAGACTAATAGGAGAGGAGAAGAATCGGATAGTTTCTTTATTCTTTCCCGATAAGAGATAAGGCTTTCCAGATCGCTTTTTTGGGTTTGTTTCTGAAAAAAAATCAAGTCTGATTCGATATTTCCTTTTCTGAAGAGGCTTTCAGAGTAAACTTTGGAAAGATAAGGATGGTTTTTATTCTGAAATAAACCTTCTTCAAGACAGGAATATAACTCAAACAGATAAGAAAGATACTGAATGTATTTTCCTTTCTCCAGTTCACCCTTAAATAAAAGGCCGATAAAACGGCTGAGTTCTAATTGAAGGTGGACTTCCTTTGTACCTTCTCTTAACATTTGAGAGAGTTTCATCCTGGCTTTACTCCACTGTGAAGACTTACATTTCCAAATACATAATCAGTAAATGCCACATCTATAAAACCCGTAGTTTCCATTCTTTGCTTTAATTCGGCCTGAGCCGGATAGTGCAGGGAAGAAACCGGCAGATAATCAAACATTTCATTTTTTCCTCCCCAGATAAGATAACCCATTAGAGGAACGATTTTGAAAAAATAGAAATCGGCAAAGACACGGATAAACCGGTTTTTAACCTTTCCTACATCCAGATTAATAAAGATGCCTCCGGGTTTCAAAACCCGAAAAATTTCAGAAAGGGCTTTGTCCAGATGGTTTACATTCCGAAGTCCAAAACCTATGCTTATTGCATCGAGGCTTTCATCTTGAAAGTCCTTAAGTTCCGTAGCATCTCCAATTTGAACAACAGCAGAAGGAAAATGTTTCAGCCTTTCTCTGGCTATGGAAAGCATATTTTCGGAAAAGTCTACGGAATATACTTTTTCCGCAGGACTATTTTGATGAAAACGAAGGGAAATATCTCCGGTACCGCAACAAAGATCCAGACAGGTAAAAGGTCGATTCTGAAAGTGAGTTTTGATTTTTCTAACAACGGTATTTTTCCAGTATCTGTGCAGGAAAAAGGTATTCATGTCGTTAAACAGGTCATATTTTTCAGCTATTATATTGAAATTATCCCGAACGAAATCTGCTTTTTTTTCTACCTGTGGCATTTTAAATCCGGCCATAGTGTCTCCCTTTATTCATTGTGGCTTCATTCTCCGTTTATTAAAAGGTGCATAAGACCGAAATTCTCAGCTAAGGATGTCAGCATTTCTTTTACTCTCCCACTCTTCTCAGTCTCCAACATTTTTTCAATCCTGTCAAGTTCTATTCCTTTGACTCCCGACAGCATATAATACTATAAGGACTAATTTTTATCTGTTAATAAATAAACATGGCATCTCCATAGGAAAAAAATCTCATTCTTTCTTGAAGAGCAGTTCTGTAGGCTTCCATGATAAACTCCTGTCCGCAGAAAGCAGCTACTAAAAGAAGAAGACTGCTTCCGGGTAAATGAAAGTTCGTGATAAGTCCCTGGATAGATTCAATCTTATCGCCCGGTCGTAAAAAAAGTTGTGTTTCTCCGTAAGCATCCCTGTAGGTTTTCGTTTGGTTATCATAAATGGATTCTAATACACGCAGAGAAGTCGTACCGAGAGAAATGATTCTTCTTTTTTCTTTTTTAGCCTGATTTAAAAGCTTAGAGCTTTGTTTACTAACAAAGTATTTCTCTTTATGCAATTTCTTTTGTTTCCACTGCTCTTCGTCCAAAGGAGAAAAGGTGCCGTAGCCAATATCGAGAGAGACGGGGCAGAAATCAATTCCGACTTTTTCGAGATTCATTTTTAGTTCAGGGCTGAAGTGTAAGGCGGCCGTAGGAGCTGCAACAGAACGAGCTTCTTTTGCAAAGATACTCTGATAACGCGTTTCATCCAGACTTTCCGCTTTTCGTTTTAGATAGGGAGGAATAGGCATAGCTCCATAGGTTTCAAAGAAGGACTCATCCAGTTCCTGAACGGAATCAATAAACGATTCTTTCCCTTCATTATAGAGAAAATGGAAAGAAGTGCCTCCAACTTTGAGTATATCTCCCTTTTTAAGTTTTCCCGGTTTTCGAAGCATACATTTCCAGATATTTGCCTGGTCCTGCTTCTCTAAAAAGAGACATTCATGTTCTCTTCCCTTTTCTGATTGCAGATAGAGCCTTCTTTTGCTCACCCGGCTATCATTGAAAACAATCAGATCTCCTGCATGAAGGAAAGAGCTGATATCTCTAAAATGGGGTTTTATAGAAATCTGTTCTTTTCTTCGATTCAGTATCATCAGGCGAGATTCATCTCGATTGGGAGCCGGGTAAGAAGCAATAAGCTTCGGTTCTAACTCAAAGTGGAAAGGTCTTAAAGCTTCTTCGAAATTTTCCATTGGGTTCTACCTTTTGACTGACGATAAAATAGAGTGGACATATATAAGAAAAAAGTTCTAGTATGATCTGGAGTAGGGGTTCAAATAAGTGCAAAAACAGAAATATATACCATTTGGAAGAACCGGCAGTATCTGTCTTATCGATTCCCCATTACCTCCATCTCCCGAAGGAGAGAAAGAAGCAAACCTCAACTCTCGTATAGAAAATTATCGCTCTAAAAATATCAACCGAGTTTTTATTATTTCCTCCAAGAAAGAGTCTCATTTCTTCGAACCCTTAATTGAACGTTTACAGGATAAACAAATTACAGTTAATTTTATCCAGTATACAGGAAATCAAGAGGATGTATTTAATGCGGATGTTGAATTGCTCGATTCTATCTACAGGATCCAGGGAAAGAGAAACTTCGCTTTTTTAAGTACGGAAACAGAAATTCGTGATATTTATGTCCTCATCTGCAAGGCTCTTTTATATCTAAATAATAACTGTAAAACCTATGATGTAGCCACTTATCTACAGGATTTGAATTGGGAAAAAACCGAACTCAAATACATTACTTCTTTTCAGAATTATCTAAAAAAAGATTATTATTTATACCGGGAACTGGCTTTTCAAATTCCAACGGTTCATACCCGAACAGAAAAAGTAGCTTTAGGTGAAAAAAAAGAAATTTCCGGTTTAGTCTTTGATAGCTTGGATTCTGCGAAAGAATCTCTCATCTTGAATGACGATGGAAGTTTTAAGGATATTTCTTTTAATCTCAGTTCCTTACATGAGGCTATAACGGAGAAATCATTTGAGAAAAAAGAATTACCTGATAATCATCCCGGAAATGAATTTAAAAATCAGGATATAAGCGATCTATTAAAAGATATTAATACAAAACCGGAACCCGGTAAAACAGCAGCAAAGATTGATTTTAATTCTATATCCGGTATAATTGATCTGGATGAGATTTTATCTGAAGACGATAGGCAGGAGCCTGTAGAAGAACCGAAATTAGTAGAAATTCGGGAAGTGAAAAAAGCTCCTTCTAAAAGAGCTGAAGTGATTAATCTTGATTCCTTAATCGAAGAGGATATAGATAGAAACCTGATAGATTTCAGTAAAACCAGTGTTTATACTCCTTTACCTGAGATTGAAGAAGAATTGGAAAATTTACCCATATCAACGGTTGAAGAAGCCGAAGAAATCCATCATTTTGAAACCCTACAACATGAAGAAGATAGGGATTCATCTCCCAGTAAAACAGATAGTCTCATTGATATAGAGTCTTTAATTGATTCTAATCTTGAAAAAGATCTAATTTATACAAATCCACAGATACAACTTCCAGCTTCTAATTTTATACCGGAGAAGAAAGAAGACAAAAAGGAGACAAAAGTGGAAAATGAAGAAGATGATGAACTTCCTTCTTTTGATGTAGAAGGTCTTATCACAGAAGAACTGGCTGAAGAAGAAGGGGATTTACAACCGGTTCAGGTGACCGATGTAACAGAACCCAAGCAAGAAAAACTTGAAGAAAAAGAAGAAAAGATAGATTTGGAGTCTGAGGATGAGTTAATGGATATAAACCAGCTTATTGATGATGAGTTGGAACCGGAGTCCTTTGCCGATGATGATTTTTTATCCGAGCCTACCGAAAAGAATCTCGATAAACTAATCAATAAAGAAATCAAGTCTTAGAACCGGAAAAATAGACCGGCTTTCTCGTTGACAGTATCTTTTATCTCTATCAATATTGGCATATTTGAATGAAATGGAGATATAGTATGAAAAAGACTCTTTTAGTTTTCCCTCTTTTGTTTTTATTTTCCTGTGCTCTTTTCGAATCTTTCGAGGTGAATGTAAATAACCTTAAGCTTCTGAATATAAACCCGGATTATAAAAAACCTCTAAATACAAATTTTACTGTAGCTTATGATATTCTCGCCAATTCACCATTTATACCTAATATGTCTCTACCGGTAGATAAGATGGGTCTGAATATTTTTGTTGAAGATGTGAAAGCATTTGATTCTAAGCTTCCGGAAGGAGTCAATAGTTTATCCATTGGAAAACCCGTTACCTTAGAAAGTAAAATTGTGATTAACGACGTGAAAGAACTTGCCAGCAAAATCCCTTCCCTTGTTTTAAAGGACCAGTGGTTATATGCTGTAAAAGGAGACTTACAGGTGAAAGGAAGGAACTTTCCGATAGAAACTAAAAAAAGTATGGATAGCCCTTTAAAAGGTGGTTTAGACTTAAAGAATTTAGATAAGCTTAAAAGTTTATTTTAGATTTCTTGCAAAAGCTTTTCGCCATTTTCTTCTTTCTCTTCCTTTTTGCTCTTGCGAGCTTCTATCTTTATCAGAAACAACATAAGGAAGAGAAAGTCTCAGTTCGCAGGGAATTAACCCAACTTCTACTGCTTAAAGATAGACCTGAAGAGTTTAAAACCCGCTTCCGAAAGCAAAATCTTGCTGAAAGCTTATCCCGTGTTTTATTAGAAGAATCCGAAAATCGAGTTCCGTATGAAAAGTCTGAATATAAGGCTTTAATTGATTATTTATATAAAAGTCTGAAAGAGAAAGGCAGGCAGGACTTAGTCGATTGGGTGGATGAAGAAATCAAACAGGCTCCATCCATGCAAGTTCTCTTGGACCGGGTGATTAAAGGTTTAATCCACAACGAAAGAAAAACTTCTCCCTGATACTGAATCTTTACAGATACGAGCGGCTCACACACCGAATACGAGCGGCTCACACACCGAATACGAGCGGCTTACGCGCCGAATACGAGCGGCTCACACACCGAATACGAGCGGCTTACGCGCCGAATACGAGCGGCTCACACACCGAATACGAGCGGCTTACACACTGAATACGAACAGTTTACACAGGAAGAAGAAAGGCAATATCAGGCGGCTCCTATCAGTTCATATAAGGAGCGAGTTTTCTTCAAGTCTTTGGACATTCGAATTCTATTCCGAAGTTCCAGGCGATAGGGAACTCCTTCTGTGATTTCCGGAGGACAGAAGAAATTAAGTTCACTCTCTGTATTTCTGGAAAGAAGATTTATCGGGATATAATGTTTATCCTGCATATTTTGTAAAAAGAGTCCTTCATCTACCTGGAAAGGATCGAATTTCAGGTTACTTCCTTTTAAGGCAGCGATACTATTGGAGGAAATGATAGAATTTTTCTCTCCGGTTTTCAGGTCAAGAAACGCTTTCAGGTTCGGAAGATTGGGTTTGACTTCTGTTTTTTCCAGTTTTACATCCTGAAAGGCCAGTTTAAACTCGGCTGATACACGGGAACTAATATCCAGACTATGGCGGGAACTATCAAAAGAATCGAATTCATCTTCAAAGACGCCCTTTATCACAGGAAAGAACTGGCAGAAGCCATTGAGGTTTACCCGACCACCTTCCTGCAAAATGTTCTGGATGGTTTTTCTCATATCATGATAAACAGCAATGATGTCACTTCGGGTTATGGTGGAGCCACTTTCCAGCATTCTTCGAATCACATCTTCTGTTTCATAAACTTGAGGGGTTATGGGTCTCGCAAAAAATTTATCGGGTAATTTACCGATAATACTGCGGTAAAGTCCATATAGAATCATACGGAACTCCTTATATTTTTAAATTTGATTTTTTTGCATTACTACTTTTAGCTCTTTGTATTTTCGCATAAATAGCAATATCTTTGAACCTTGTTTTTACCGGTTTTACCTGCAAGGTTTTTTTGTGGCTTTATAAAAGAAAAAGTTTATTTATTTTTCAGGAGATGTTGATAGTTCTTAGATTTTTCCCAATTCTGGAAGATTTCACTCTCTTCCTTATGACAGCGAAAACAGCTTCCAACCTGTAGGATTCTTCTTTGTTCGTTTGGGTTTAGGGGTCTGCCGCCGTCTGCGGTGCTATAAAGCTTATTTGGAGTAAGAGCCTGAAAGGGTTTTATCCATCCGTCTTCAGCGATTTCTTCTTTATCAAGGGCATAATCGGGCCGGAAAACAGGATTCGGTTTATCAAACTGAAATTTTCCGCTTCCGTATCCGAGAGCGTAAGGAGATTGATGGCAGGATTTACAGGTTCTGGATTTACTGCTGGTATGAGGAGACAGGGGCGAAAAGAGATTCTCTTTGATGAGAGGTTTTGATTTCTTATAAAACTTTGAAGTATCGATACTTAATTTCATACCCGGAACAAAAGGACGAATGATTCCATCTTTTGTTTTTCCTAATACCGGGAGTTCCGAACGGTATTCTCCGAATTCTTCTATCCATTTGCCCTTTTCCATTTTTTCTGTAAGATGGTTATAAGATTTGAATTCGGGTTCATAGCTGATGTGACAACCATAGCATTGGGGAGCTTTTTGGCTGTGGCAGGTTTCACAGGATAATTTATCATGTTCTGTATCATGACCTGAATGCTGTTTATAAGCATTTACGAAAATTACTTTATTCTTATGTTTTAAAGTAATTTTAAACTCTCTATCTTTCTTGTGACAGTCTGTGCAACGGGCTTTAACGGCTTCGGTTTTCGTTTCGCTCTTTCCGTCACCCATGACATCTTCCTTTCCATGACAGTCTATACAGCTCAATCCGGCCTCATAATGCAGATCAGCTTTTTGTTTGTAGGTAACTCTACCATCTGGCAGGCTAAAAGGTATATCTGTTTCTTCCGGATTCGTTAGTTCAAATAAACCTTTATAACTTAAGGAAATTCTTCCTGAGCGGGAGTGACAATTAAAGCAGGTTTCGTCGGTAGGATAGCGGTTGATTCTTAAGTGTTCCTCTCCATTTTCAGAAAGATGACAGGCCAAACAACCTCCTCCTTTTTCATAGGCGGCAAACATTCCGAAGCTTGTCTTCGAGATTCCTAAATGACAGGAAGCACACATCCCGGCAAAATAAGAATCAGCGGCACTGTGTTCGGGCTTTAAGCTATTTAGTCCTTCTGTTTTATTGGCTTCTCCGAAAACTCTTCGATTTTTTTCTATCATAGCTTTGTTTCGAGTCATGGGAGAATGAAGAATGGTATGGGTTTGAGAAGGGTGGCAATTCGCACAGGTATTACTTTTGGCATCGAGGTTTCCGGGTATGACTACCATACCTTTATGTGCTTCTTCTTTTTCTGTAATTTTCTCATCACCCAGGTGACAGGAAGAGCAGTTTATTTCAGGTGTGTGAATAGAGCTTGTTTGGGAATGACAGTTTAAACAGGTAGAAGAAGAAAAAACCCTGCTTTCTTTACAGGAAAATAAAAATAAGACAAGAAAGCAGGTATATAAAGTGGACTGAATCGAGCTTTTAACAGCCTTCATCAGGTCCTGAGGAGATTACATGTTTTTTCCTTGGTATTTTCTTTACGGTTTTTTCCGGGACCTGTATATCCATTTTTCCCTGGAAATAATTTGAGATTGCATTTTGCTTTTGTTTTCGAATAAATTCTTCCTGTGTATCTTCCGGCTTATACTCCTGTGGTTTCATGATTTCATCATTCCAGGCATTATAGCCACCCTTCAGCATGAAAACTCTTTTGTTTCTGGCCAGTATTCTGGGAAGTTGTAGGGGTTGATCCCCTGACTGGGTATATAAAACAAGCTTTTTTCGGAAATCGGGAACTACTTCTGAGGCCTGTAATTTAGCTTTAGCATCGCTTTTATCAGAGTGGCAAACCGGACAACTAATCGCATTTTTGATGTGATTCTCCTTATA
Organism: Leptospiraceae bacterium; assembly: GCA_024233835.1. Classification (NCBI taxonomy): domain Bacteria; kingdom Pseudomonadati; phylum Spirochaetota; class Leptospiria; order Leptospirales; family Leptospiraceae; species Leptospiraceae bacterium. The sequence continues at coordinate 313,797 of JACKPC010000005.1, read as the reverse complement.
TTTATCCACTTCCCGCATGTCTAAAACTTCGAAATCCTTTCTATTTTCCAAATACCAGCTCGCCAGTTCCTGAACACTGATAACCCGGTTTGTGGTATTGGGAGAAAAGGTAAAAGTTTTGGGCCTGTCCCGATTGGTTGCAAAAGCTCCGATCATCACGAAAAAACTTAAGGCAATAATCAGGATACTTCCTCTCTTCTCTAAGAATTGCAGAAAGTTATTCCATTTATTCAGCATGTCCTGCCTCCCCTGAACCGGTGTTTACTGCGGTTTCAATTTTTCTTAAAACAGCGAAAAGTCCGATGGCAAAAACAGTAATAATAAACACCAGAACTCCGTATGGAAGAGGGATGATGTCAGTTAAAAACTTCTTCCCCAGGGCAGTAGAATTGTAGAATTTCTCAAAGAAAGGATAGGCTTCAGCAAACATTCCAACTCCGAAAGCAAAACCTCCGAAGAACATAAAGCCATCAATCTTTCCGGTTGACATGGCGACTGCCGTGGTTCCGGGGCAATAGCCTCCCACGGCAAAACCGATTCCGAGAAGCACAGAACCCACGATTTGAGGCCAGATATAAGTAGGATTGATATAAACCAGGTCGAAATCCATGATTCCCAGATAGTGTAATCCGAAGATTCCTACCATGGCAACGATAACAGCTGTAAACATGACCCGGATTACAGCAAAGTCTCTACCGTACCAGTTATCGCAGAGTTTCTTGGACGAGCCAAAGCCTGCACTTTCCAGAAAATAACCAAAACCGAAACCTAATAGCATCGCTATGATGATGCCAAGTTCCCGACCGATAAAACCAGTTTTTGAAAGAGGTAAAATGAATTCCATTATTGCCACTGCCTCCTGACAAAATACGCGGTGAGATAACCACCGGCAAAAGCTCCTATGATAAAAATCCAGGAACCGAGAGCAAGTGTCGCTCCTCCCGATAGAGCCTGTCCCGAAGTGCAACCTCTTGCCAGCCTTGCACCGAAAGCCGAAATGACTCCTCCACTAAAGGCTAAAAATAGCCTGGCTCCTCCTGAAAAATGCGGTCCTTTATCTATCATGAATTTGACCCGGTTTCCGAAGGCTCCGCTGACAAATCCGCCTACGAAAACTCCCAGAAGTAAAAAGACCAGGAACTCATTGAGTATATGCTTTTCGTCTTCTATATACGAACTCATATATTTCAGGTTTTTTGTATGTTCGGGAGCTACTGCATTCATCGTGTAACCCGTAAAGCGTGTGATGGCTCCGGAGGCACCGAGTCCCCGTCCCATACTTACATAACTTAAGAGAAGAACGAGACCGAGACCAATGCCTGCGATATAAGGTGAAAGATAAGGTTTTGGTTTTTGGTTATGATTCATAAATGTAACCCTATGTAAGAATGTTGTCCTATATAAACAAAAAGAATCCTGAGAAGTAATCCCCCAAAAAGGACGGATAGAGGGGTAAGGATTCGGAAATGAAAGATTTTTTTCAACTCAAGTGCTTCTAAGAAGAGTGGGAACAGGATACCCTGTAGTATAACCAGCATCCAGAAATACCCGGTGAAATCTCCTCCAAAAATCAACTTACCGGCATTATTGTGGTAAGCGGAAGAGGTAAAGAATCCTATAAAAATCTGGATGAGAATGAGTAACTCGGTTACTAAAAAGCCCACATCGATTTTAATCATCAGTCTTTTTTCGATTTCGTTTCGGGAACCGAGTATCATAAAGGCACTGGCACTTGATATTCCGGAAGTAAGAAAGAGAAGCCCGAGTGCGGAAGTATTCCAGAAAGGCCTCGCTACAAAGCTACTGATTAATATCCCGGTGTAGATTCCGATGAATCCTCCCATGACAATATTTACCCAGGCAATTATCTTCCCGTAGGGTTTTATTCTCTCGGCCAGGTCAAATGCTTTTGAAAGTAATCCTGCAACAAAACGTAAAGGAGACAGGTTTTCGAAGAAATTCTTCAGCATCTGCCGATTCTCCTCTTCTAATTGCATCAAGGCAAAGAGAATGGATGAGGGAAACATAAGGATTAACGCCCAGGAACCCCAGGACATTGGAGATGTCCACTTGAAGGTAAGATAAAGTCTCCAGACATAAAGCTTATGCTCCAGATCCAGAAACAGGAATAGCATACCTATGCTCAAGAAGATGGGTGCGAAAATAGGAGCTGTCCTCACAGTAAACGGAAGTTCTTTGTCTCTTTTCATTAAGTAAAAGATTCCCGAAAGAATTAAAATTCCCGCAGTCAGACCACCCAAAAACAGATAGCCTGGAATTTCCCAGCCCCAGATTGTTAAATTAGGATCGATGTGAGGGTTCGATCTCGTAATGGTAATTTCAGTATCCATAGTTCTAAGCCCTTACCTTTTTTTACCGGTTTTACCGTAAAGCAAATACAGATTCGGTTCGGTTCCTGCATCTGTTTTTAATTTCTTGTAGTTCCGTTTCTGAACCAGTTTGAATATATCGCTGTTCTTATCGTTCATATCTCCGAAAGTCAAACAATAGGTGGGACAAATATCCACACAGGCCGGATTTTTCCCTTCAGCTACTCTATGGTCGCAGAATGTACACTTATCCACAAAACCCTGAGGGTGAACGTAACGAGCATCATAAGGACAAGAAGCCACACAGGCCTTGCAACCTATGCACATATCCGGATCTACTTTTACTATGCCACCTTCAATAGTGTGAGAGGCCCCGGTAGGGCAACAATACACACAGGGAGGGTTACTACAATGATGGCAACGTTCGGAGTAGTTTTCCATGGTAAGATTAGGAAATACTCCTGAAACAATTTGCACTGTCCATTCTCTGGCATGTCCGTCCGGGACTTTGTTTTCATCCTTGCAGGCTATGACACAGGCATTGCAGGCAACGCACTTTTCCATGTCTATCGCCATTGCGTATCTTTTTTTCATCGTCTTATCCTAATCCTTTATGCCTTTATCAGGCTTACAAAATTGACGTTCATTCCTGTTCCACCCATTATAGGATCTTCTTTATAGCGTGTTACCATATCGCTATCAGAAGCTCCCCTGTTAAATGCCTTTGTCAATTTTTCTGATTTGTTTCCAAAACCATGCACCATATAGACGCAATCCTGGCGGATCCTCTGGGTAACTTTTACTTTTATGCGGCCGCTTTTAACTCCATCCTGGTTTTGAAGAACTACATAGCTACCATGCTTAATTCCAAGAATCCTGGCTATCTCCGTATTCAACCAGAGTTCATTTTCCGGGAAAATCTCAAGGCTTACGCTGTTATTCGATGTTCTGGAAAAAGTATGAACCGGGTGTCTTCCGAAAAGTAAGCGAAAGTATCCTTCCGGTGGTTCTTCCTGAGGGATATATTCCGGAAGACCGGCAAAGCCTGCATCAGTGAGAGCCTGGGAATACAGTTCTATTTTCCCTGACTTTGTGGAGAATTTCATGGTTGGGGAATTATCATAGATCTCGACTTTCCGGGTAATCGCGCCCTTTTTCTCGATTTCCACAAAAGAGAAATTATTAATTTTGGCTTCTTTCTCCAACTTTTCTTTCATATCTTTATACGGGAAATATTTTTCGAGGCTTTCTCCGTTGACCTTAATTCGTTTCGCCAAATTTTTAGCTATCCACCAGCCGGGTTTACTCTGATATAAAGGCTCAACAACCGGTTGACGTATCGCTATATAAGGAGTACGGAAAGGTTTATCATCGTAGTCATCATATCGCTCCAGAAATGTTGCTTCCGGAAGTACAATGTCTGAATATGCAGTAATTTCTGCGGGAAGAATATCGATAGTAAGAACGAAGTCAAGTGCCTGTAAAGCTTTCCTTACCTGTCTGGGATCGGGCAGGGTGGTGGGTAAATTACAACCATAGACTAACCAGGCCCGCATTTGCTCTCCTTCCTGAATCTCATGCTCTCCCGCTATGGCTGAATTTACATAGCACTGAGCCGGAACTGCTGAAGCGAAAGGAAAAATCTGCTTGGGTTTGAGCTTAAATTTTTTCTGCTCAGGAAAATCAGGTAGGGCGTCTTCTTTTACTCCCATTCCGCTGGGCATATAAATTCCACCGCGCTTTCCCCAGTTGCCTAAGAGAGCGTTTAGTATTGCAATGGCACGAGAACGTTGTGTGTCATCTCCATACCAGACTACGTGTCTTCCGGGGTGGATAATCGAGGCAGGTGCATTCTTTGCAATAAATCGGGCTGTTTTGCGAATTAAATCAGGTTCAATACTTGTATGTAGATAAGCCCATTCGGGAGTTTTATCTTTTACATGAGCGGCTAACTTATCAAAACCACTTGCATTATTTGCAATAAACTCTTTCTGGTAAATGCCCTCAGTTATCATCACATTTATCCAGGCTAAAAGAAGTGCAATATCAGTTCCCGGTTTTATGGGTAACCAATAATCTGATTTTCCTGCCATAGTTGAATAGCGTGGATCAACTGTAATAAAACTGGCTCCGTTATCTATGGCTTTACTCAGTTCCTGCACCTGGGTATTGTGCATGTTCTCTCCAAGATGAGAACCTATCATAACCACACAGCGTGTGTAGGGTAAATCCAGACCCTCGGGTGAACCCACATCTCTACCGAATGTAAGTCCAAAACCTTCTTGCCTCGGACCTCTACATTGTGCATAACTGGGAGCTGTTACATTTTTACTGCCCATGCCTTTAAGGAGAGTCTTAAAGAAGCTTCCCCCATGACCGTGGGAGAAAAGTGCTATTTTATCAGCTCCATGCTTTTCCATTATTTGTTGTAATCTACCGGCTGCTTCATCGAGTGCTTTATCCCAGCTAACCACTTCAAACTTTTGTTTTCCGGATGCTGATTTCGTTCGGATAAGGGGAGTTTGCAGTCTATCTTTATCATAAATAATTCCCCTTGCACTGGTTCCTCTCGGGCAAAGTCGCCCATTGGAGAGTGGGTGATCCGGGTTTCCTTCTACCTTTATGATCTTTCCATTTTTTACACTGGCGAGCATACCGCATTTCCAGAAGCAAATCTCACAAAATGTAGGAACTTTTTTATCAGGTTTTAGATCTTTTACCGAATCGGCATAAAGTGGAGAATCGAATGTGTCAGTTGCTACCTTACTGGCAGCCGTGCCTGCGAATACCGCTGCACCTATTTTTAGGAAGTCTCTTCTTGTAATCATAATATAGTATACCGGGTATAATATACCAGTCCTCCTCTAACTAATTTCTACTTATGATTTTAGAAAGTCAAATAGTAATTATAAAATCTCTATGAAAAATATCATATTAGTATATTGAGATTGATTCGCATTATAAGTAAAAGTGAAGCTAAATGCTTCTTGTCTCGATGGGATGTATCTCTGTTTATTATTTCTTTCTTGTTATAAGATATATATTTGTAAGAAAAATTAAAATTGCGCCAATGACTCCGGCTATCGTGGACGGTGGATCCTGAGCAATGATTGGGCCAAGAAAAGCTGCCAATATAATTCGGGTTGAAGAGATAATTCCTCCTTCAATGGCAGTGATATATCGAAATCCTAAAGTTAATAAATATTGTCCTAAGATACCATTTATAGCACACAGACCGAGGTAATATAATTCCTTGCCGGAAGGAATATGAAAAACGGAAAAGTATAGAAGGAAAATAAAAAAAGTACCACTTGAAAATAAGAAGAATAATATGGTATCTGAATCATCATATTGACGGGATAAATTTAAAAAAATTATCGCTATAGCAGCAACAATACCGGAACCGAGTCCCCATAAGCTTTGTAAACTCGCATGAATAGAAAAAGGATTCACGATTAAGAAGATTCCGATAAACGCAAGGAATACGATAAGGTAACTATGCAAATTTCTTTCTTTCTTTAGAAATATCCAAGAAATAATTGCGATAAAGAGAGGATAAGTCATGTTTAAGATATTGGCTTCGGAAGAACTTGTAGCATGAACCGCTTTAAAAAACATGAGAACAGCAATTGTATTAAAAATGGCTCTTCCGGCAAGATAGCCTTTATGAACCGGGCGGATTCGTTTTCTTTTTATAAGAAATATTCCTGAAAACACAAGAGTTCCCAGTAAAAACCGGGCAAATACAAAAAAAGCGGGATGTATAACTACTTCTTGCCTGGCCCAACGAATACTTACGGTTGACATATAAAAAAAGAAAGAAGAAAGAAATACGAAAAAGCTCCCCAGGGTTTTTTGCATAAATAACGGATCTGATTAAATATCGGGATCTTTCTTTCGGATAACTTTTAGTTTTTTAAAGGATAAAGAAAATTCGGCTATCGAGCCACTTGGAAAATCATATCGTCTTTCCGGTAAGGAATCCACACATATTCCTCCATCCATATCAGATATGATTTTACAGCAGGTCTCTACTTTAAAATCATTCAGCTTGTAGTTTTTTCTGGCTGTTTTGCTGAGTTCTCTACTATATGCTTTGAAATAGGGTGCTGTTTTGGGAAAAGATGGATCAGTTTCTTCATCATTCTGGTGACAGGAAAGATACCAGCCTGTGGAGCCGGCTCCGGTACAGAATAGCAGGCCGGAACTTTTCTGTTTTTCTCGGATCCCATCAAAACAAATATGGTAACTACTAATTAGATCCGGATTATTATTTCGAACAGTTATTTCGCTTATCGTCCCGAAGGTTTCCACTTTTCTTCCATCCGGATGTGTAATTCTTGCAATGATAAGAGGCCATTCTTCTACATAAACATCCGACCAATCATTTTGCACGGTCTCTTTGAGGGTCTCTGCACTAAAGGATAGCATGGCACCCATAGATGTTTCGGTATCAGAATTACAACCGATGATATATATATCATTTTGAATACAATAATGACCTATGTAGGTAAAATGATTGTCTCCACCGAGGGCAATAATCAGATCAAACTCTTTCAAGTTCAACTTTTCCAGTTCCTGCCTGTAAACGAGACGGGTAATTTCAGGAAAAATGTTACGAACTTCTTCACGACTTTTGACCTGCCTTTCATGAGAAGCCATAATACGTTCTTCAAGCTTGATTAGTTTGTAAATTTTCTTTCTCTCTTTTTCATCGGCATAGCGAAAGGTATCTAACTCATAACGAGTCCTTTTGCTTACGATCAGGATGCGTTCCGGGGAAAAGTTTAATTTAGTCATGGGAGAAATCCTACCTTTCTTAGTTTTTCCTACGAATGTATAACTCTTTTTCTAATCGGGCTACTACTTTTCCATTCTCATCGTAAATTTCTGTCTTATAAAATCTTGTGGTTTTTTTAGTATTTTTTAAAATTTCTTTGATTTCTGCAAATTCTGCATCTGATAAAAAGAAAGTAACCTTGACGGTTCCTTTTCCCGGAGAAATAAATTCGATTTTTGCACTTTTATCCCAGACAATATAATCCTCTCCCAGATTCCAGAGTAGAATAAACATATAAAAGGGATCACACATAGAGTAAAGGGAACCTCCGAAATGTGTACCAACATAGTTTGTATTTGATATAACAAGAGGCATGCTCACTTCCACTGTATTTTTATTCAGTATTTTAGGTTTTACGCTGGCACCTTTATAGGGACCGAAGTTTTCAAAAGCTGCTTCTGAACCAAATGTCTCTTCCATAAACTTCCACATAGGGAATACTTCAAAATTTAAACCACTGCTTCTTTTATTCATGGTATCTCCAAATTAATTTTGTATTTTCTAAATCTGTAATTTTTTTTTAAATTGGCTCGGACTTTCTCCGGTTTGTTTTTTAAATGTACGGTTAAAAGTTGCTTTGGAAGGAAAACCTTTTTCTAATGCCAGATGAAGAAAATTGATTTTTAAATGTGGGTTTTTCTCTAATTCAAGAATAACTTCTCTTAATCTATAATCATTAACAAAGGTATAAAAATTAGTTTGCATTTTTTCGTTTAGTACCTGCGAGAGATGATACTTCGGCACCTCTAAGTTTTTAGCCATAATATCTAAGGAAAAATCCGGGTTAAGATAGGGTTTTTCTTCTTTCATATAATTTAGAATTTTACAAACAATTTCCATACTCGAATCGTCTTTGAGACCGGAAAGTTTATATTTTTTAATATTTCTATTCTCGACCTCGTATTCTGTAATTTCTGGAGTAGGCTGATTCTTTAAAGAGAAGGACTCAAATAAATCCAAAAAAACCTGATAGTAAACCAGCAGAGTGAATATAAGCATAATAAGAGGACGAATCAAGATAATTTCAGAAACCGGTGGAAACCAGAGTAGTAAAGCATTTATTATAAAGAAGGAAAATAGAACACTTACATACCTATAACTATGCCCTATACGCAAAGTTTTGGTGGTAATTAAGGTTTTGATAATTAAATAGATATAAAATAGGGTAGAAACTGTATTCGTAATTTTGTATACTAAAACAGGTAAGGGAAATATGGGAATTTTCGGAAATAGAACATTTTGCTTATAAACAGGTAGTTTAGGGGGAATAGGCTGATATTGTTTTATTATTTCTTCTAATACGAATATTATAAAAAAAGGTAAAAAATGCCAGATAAGTTTTTTTTTGTTTATGGAAAATTTTTTAGCTCTTATATATAGAAAGAGCAAGGGGCCATAAGTAGAATGGAAAGCACCGGATAAAAGTAAATACGGTGACGCTTGAGAATTATAAATAATATGAAAACCGGATTGCATAATAAAAGTGCATATTAGGAGAAAAATGAATGCTTCCGAGATAGTTTTTTCTTTTTTTAACAGAAGGAGTATTAGGGATAATATACCGAGAAAAACAATGAGATAGGGAACCACCATGATAAAACACCCTTCGAAAAAAAATTAGCTCATAACCAGACTCGCAGAGTAAAACGGAAGTGTGTGAAAGAAATATTCTTCTATCAGTGGAACGAAACCGTATTGTTTCAGGAGGAAATCCGTAGGACGATTAAAATTACATCCTTCCGAAACAATAGACCAGACCGGATTTAAACCATCCTGAATCATAGCTGTAAAACTATCAACAGAACGAATGTGTTCTAATATAATTAACTTTCCTTTCGGTTTTAGTATTTTTTTAAATTGTAATATACTATTTTCCGGGTCCGGAACCGTACAAAGAACCAGGGTAGAAACGATGTAGTCCATGCTGTTCTCTTCTAAACCTTCCGGGAGTTTGTCCCCAAAAAAGCCGGAAATAATTGGATGGATTTTTGCTACCGGAGACTCTTTTTCCATTCTTTCTGTAGCTTTTTTCCACATGTGCCTGGAAGGTTCCAGGGCAAAAACTCTCGCTTCTTCCGGATAATACCGAAAGTTAATTCCTGTTCCGCTTCCAATTTCTAATATATCACCTTTTAGTTCAGATAGTAAAGAATGGCGTTTTTCTCTAAGGATTTCTTTTTCTATCGTGTACATGAAACTATCATAGAAGCTGGAAAACAGGAAGTTGTAAGCATTCGAAAAGCAGGACGTACACATTCTATTACTCTGAAATTATATCGAGGATTAGCTCGCTTAAAAGCCTATCTATTTGATTGACTTCCTGGTATTCGATGACAATATCAGCAAGAGCGGATGAAAACTTTTCTTTAAAGGAACTATATTCTTCTTCTTTATCTTCAGCTAAAAATTCTCTAAGAGTCATAGTTCCATAACGCTTTAAAAACATTCCTTTTACATTTTCATAGGAAAGCTGTAGACTTTCATTTAATTTTTCATCTTCTAAAAGGGTATCTCTTAAACGATGAAACTTGCTTTCCGCTATTTTGATTTGTTCCTCTTTAGGAAAATCTAATTCTGAAATCGGAGAACGAAGAAAATTTAGTGTAAGGTCATAGCCAAGATTACTATTTGCACTTTCAAGACTTGTTGTATAAAGGAAATCGGCTACCTTTGGGAGTAAACCCGGTAAAAACATATTAATAAAAGTTTTAATCTGTCTGTCCATCCCGGTGGCCTGCATGGCACCAAAAAGGGGATTAAACTTTTTGTTAAATTCAATAATAGCGCTTTCTACAATATTTGATAAAAGCTGTTTAATGGAATCCTGACTCATGAATTCAACAATAAGTTTTCGAGAGGGTTTAACTTCTATTGAGTTTATAAATTCAGCTATTTGCTTTTCCGTTTCTTTTTCCATTCCCTCGGAAAGAGTTCTATAGGGGAAAATATTAGCATGATCTAATTTTGCAATAGCCTGAAAAATATTTTTATCCTGTTTCAAAATTTCATAAAGCTCTCTATTGAACAGGTGCCGGGTCTGTGGAATCAGGGTTTCCATTTTTGTTTGAAACAAAAAGTCAAGGATTCTTTGAATCGAGCGTTTTAGTTTCTCTTTATTTTTTAGATAAGTCTGTACTTTTTTTAAAATAGGTTCATCAGTCATGTTCGTCTACTTCTCTCCAAAAGTGATTCATTGATATATGCAGCGGTGCTAATTCAAGATAATGCTGATAGTAAAGATTTAATTTATCCAATGGACTATATATTTCGTATAACTTATTTGTTCCATAATATTTTTTTTGATTATATTCTATATAGGCATTCTTTTTAGCAAAGTATATATAATCTGCAAAAAGTTCTTCGTAAGAGGACTCCAGGCATTTATCTGAAACATTACAAAACTTTTCCCTGTAAAGAGCGTTTGCCAGCCGATTCATCTTATAAAAAAAGAAATGCCTCGAAACTCCATTTTTTATATCTTCTGAAAAAAGGCCATAGGCAAATAAATGACCCGGACTTAAGGTAAAACCCGTAATGCTTTCCCGCAGGAGTAATTGTGCAATATGACTTCTGGAGTTTTCTCGCCTGATGTAAAACGGCCTGCCCGGATAAATATGGGCCTTAATCCCATTTTCCGAGAGCAAATCATAACTCAGGTTTATCTGAAGAACCAATAATTTCTCTTTTTCCTGTAATAGAGATTGAAGGATAAAAGGAAAACTGCTAATTTTTTCCGGGAATTCTTCGGAATATAGCACAGGGTGCTGTTTGGATTCTAAAGCTTTCAAAATACTCCTGATACTTTCCTGTTTGGTTTCTTCATCGCTAAGGAAAGAATGAAAGTCCGTTTTGAAATCAAAGCGAGTATCAATAAGCGGAAAAAGGCTGACTTGTTCGATTGTATCCCAAAAAAAACGGGGATTTTTTTTCTGGTAGAATCCTAAAAATTGCTTCTTTGCGTGTTGAACCGGAAAAAAAAGCTTTCTATCCTTTCTGTGGCAGATCCTATCGATATGCGGAAATAGGAGATAATCAAAGGGTTTATTGGAATTAAGGAGAAGAAGCGTGGATTCAGGCACTTTGAGACGGCTTTTTTTCCTGGGAAAATAGACCTGAACGGAAGAGAAATAAAATCCACAGAATTCGGGTAATATTTCTCTAATAATATCTAACATGTGATTCGGTAAAAACTGTTATCTCGCTATATTTCTAGAATAAAGAATGTCGCCGGGCTTTTTTTTTGCAAACATTTAATTCTGAATTTTATCTTGAAAAATTGCCAGTATTAATTTTTGATGAAGGGCATGGCAGAAAAGCAATTGGAAGAGCTGATTCTTAGCTCTAAAGAGAAATTAGATAAGGTTTCCGAAGAACTTAAAAAAGAAATTACAGGTCAGAATACTACCGTAAGAAAGCTGTTAATCGGCCTTGTTTCACAGGGGCACATTCTTCTTGAAGGGATGCCGGGGCTCGCCAAGACCCTCCTGGCAAAATCCCTGGCCGGAACTCTAAACCTCTCCTTTAATCGAATTCAATTTACTCCTGATTTACTTCCTTCCGATTTGATAGGAACCGTGGTTTTTAACCCTAAAAATGCCAGCTTTGAGACCCGAAAAGGTCCGATTTTTACAGGAATCCTACTGGCTGATGAGATCAATCGGGCACCGGCCAAGGTACAATCTGCCTTGTTGCAGTGTATGGGGGAAAAAATTGTAACCATAGGAGAGACAACCTACAAACTGGATACTCCTTTCATGGTAATTGCAACCGAAAACCCTATTGAGCAGGAAGGAACTTACCAGTTGCCGGAAGCCCAGATGGACAGGTTTCTGATGAAAATAAACGTAGGATATCCTTCTTTCCAGGAAGAACTTGCTATTCTTTCCCAACACGGAGATTCCGGAGAACCCGACAAGGGGATTCAGAAAATATTGGGTGCAAATGAGCTATTGCAGATTTACAACCAGGCAAATGCCATTCATATTGATGAAAAACTAAAAGATTATATTATTCGAATAGTCCGAAACACCAGACCGGAAACAACTTCTATAGAAGAATTGAAACCCTATATCAAACATGGGGCTTCTCCGAGGGCTTCGCTGGCACTTTTACGAGCAGGAAGAGCACATGCTCTCATGGAAGGTCGTTCTTTTGTGACGGCAGAAGATATTCGTTCCCTGGTATTTGATGTTTTCCGACACAGATTGATTCTTACCTTTGAAGCTATTTCGGAGGATATTACAGTTGAATCCCTTATAAAGACTATAATGGAAAGCACGGAGTTACCCTGATGATTTTATCCGAGCTGGAAAAACTTGTTCGCCAGATCGAATTTAAACATCGAAAAAAAATTAGAAGCATTAAAGCCGGAGGTATGCTTTCTACCAAAATCGGTAGAGGTATGGATTTTAAGGATGTCCGGGAATATTCTTACGGAGATGATACTCGCTTCATAGACTGGAACGTTACCTCAAGGACTGGCAATGTTCATGTAAAAGTATTTCATGAGGAAAATGATAGACTGATTAATATATTTCTGGATATATCTTCCTCCATGCTATTTTCCGGTAGCAATGACTATAATAAGTTTTTTATCGGGTTTCAATTCTTAGCTTTCATTTTACTTCTTTCTCTACATTCCGGAGACAGGGTAAATATTGTATTATATTCTGATAAAGTAGAAGAAATTCATAAGGATGTAAAAACAAAAACAGAAGCATACAAAATACTTAAGAAAATCTATAGTTATTCCCTTTTAAATAAAAAGACTTCTCACCATCTTCCTTTTCAACTATTAAAAGATAGAATGCCCAGAAAATCTGTATCCTACATCATCAGTGACTTTGCCGGTCTTTCCGACCTGGGGCTTTACAGGCCTTTGCAGGAATTGCATGAGCTCTACGCCATTCGAGTTTCTGATAGAAGTGAGGAAAAACCAGAAGATAAGGTATTTAAGTATTTTTTTATAAATCGAATAGAAGAGGGGACAGGAGGTCCTTTTTATAGGAGTAGTTTCCATCGGGAGTCAAAATTACTGGCTCAATTTTACCGTAATAATCTGCTCCACCTCCGTACGGATTCAGAACTCGGCAAAGAGATTTTATATTTTATGAGTAAATAGTTTTATGTTCAGTATTTTTAGCAGGCAATTTTTTATTCTTCTTTTTGTATTTTTTTTCAAGTTATCTCTGTATGCAGAAGTGAAAGAATATTTTTCAGAAAAGCAATGTAATGTAGGAGATAGCATCGAGTTTCGGGTGGATTATCAGAATACTGATATCAAAGATTGGAAATTACCGGAAAAAGGTTTTCTATACGGAAAAGAGGGAGATAAAAAAGCAGATCTTCCCTATGGGAAAATAGAAGAAATATCAAAAGAAAATAATTCTTTGCGAATAAGAATTCGTTTCTTGCAAAAAGGAGAATTTACTCTTCCCCTTTCCTGGCAGGATAGTAAAGGAGATTGGAATCCATCGTTTGCGAAAATCAAGGTATATTCCAACCTGAAGGGAGACGAAAAGAAACTACTCGATATTAAAGACCCGGTTTTTTTTAGAGGACCTGTATTACTTCGAATTTTACTAATATTCTTGATCTCTACAATTCTTGTCGGTACTATTGTTTATG